>JBPCUV010000467.1:0-14526 GCA_051010975.1 Desulfocapsaceae bacterium | reverse complement strand
ATAACCGGCTGGTCGCCAGATTCAGCACCGAGGCCTGGGAGGCTTCGATTCGTGCACTCACTCGTGGCGGTATACCGGAGTCTTTACGGGTGTGCTGGTTTCCGGCCAGAACGATCATTCTGGTATCCGGGTGCTTGTACAGGTAGTTGCTTATCGATTCTGCCATGGTTTCATCCCACAAAGCCTGGGCCTGAATGAAACCGGTCAGGCTGCCGTCCGCATGATTGCCCTGACGGTGCATCTGGTGGGTTAATCTAAGACGTTCGACATAGCCTTCCAGATCCAATCTCATCTCGGCCGGCAGCTGTTCCTTTTGTTCAGCGGTCAACTTCTCCAGGCTGCCGGATTTGAATACCGAGCTGACGATATCGCGGTCGATATTGAGTCCGATGACCGGTATGCCATGTTTTCTGGCATAGGCAAAAATAGGCCTGAACAAGCGGTAGTCGTAACGCCATACTTCCCAATATCTGGATTCCCTGAGAAAATCGGCCTCACTGAAGTCCGGATCGTTTATATACCTATCCAGGGCGGCCTGACTAGATCGAGGAAACATCTCCATACCGATAGCCAAGTTATCGTTGCGACGGTGTAGCCCTTCGATGATCATCATCTGAAGCAGGTGATCCGGTCGTGAAGTATGGGTTTCGCCAACGTAGACTATTTTTTTCCGGCTCAATTGATCAACCAGTCCATCAAACTCGGAAAACTCGTTCACCCTGATGCCCATAGGTCGTTCATCCAATTGCACACGGATGCCGTTAACCGATTCAATGATTTGCTTATCGACCACCCTTCCTTGTTCAAAATGTAGAAGGGAGTATTTACCGTAGTGAGAGAGGCGGTTGATAACGGCTTCTGTTTCATCGACCGAACTGGAGTTGATCAGGGCGACGGCCAGGTCGCTGTTGAAGGGATTTTCTCTGATATCTGCCGTGAAACCGGTCCCGGGATGTTTTGGATCTCCGAATGTCGTTTTCAGGTAGGCGTTCGAGGTGCCGAGAAATATCACGGTATGTTCCTCGAAATCCTGCTGGGTGAATTCAGAACCGGCTTTGAGCTGGCAGCCGTAACGTTTCGCAAGCTCGATAAATGACTGGTAACGGTCTTTCTGGTCTTCTTCGGACAACACCGTAAGACAATGCTCGGCACCCATGATAGAAGACCATACTGCCGTTTTTTCCGCCGCTGACAGCATACGCAGCAAATGGTACTCAGGATCGATGAGAATTTCCAGCGGAGTAGAGTCAACCTGATAGCTCAGCTCGGTTTTGGGTTCCGTGATCAGACTTTGAAAGTCTTTTGTTCCCGACAGTGTCCGGATTGAAACCGGCAGCTGTAGTTCGTATGGGGAGCTTTGTGTTTGTTCAATCGAAAAGGAGACGCTAGTGGATATCCCGTCGTTTTCGATTCGGACGTCATCCACCTGCAGTTCCGGCAGATCGTTGCGGGTGAGACGCTCAGAGAAAAATGATTCAAGATTCTGGCCCGACTGCTGTTCGAAGATTTGCTGAAGGTCTTGCCAGGATGCCGAGCCGCCTTCAAATTCCCGATAAAATTTCTGCAGGCTGCGATGAAAGGTTTCATCACCAATCCGATTAGATAGCTCATGGAAGAGCATGGCTGATTTCTGATAACCGATCGCCCGCCGGGCCTGATTTGCTCTGCGCTCATGACCTGCCCCGTAAAATTCATTTAGCGTGGGAGCAGTTTCATCGACGTAATGATGATAACGCTGTATGGCTTCTTTTCTTGCTTGAATCCCCTCGCCAGCCTCACTGCGATAGGCCATGTCGGCAAGATAGGTGGTCAATCCCTCTGACCAGTTTCCCGACCCTTCTGCAACGTCTATACTGTTGCCGAACCAGGAGTGCAGGATTTCGTGTCCCAGTGAGGTCTGTTTGATAAACGGTAACCTTATGACCTGCTGTCCGAGCAAAGTGAAAGTTGGATAGCCATAACCCGTCGGCATGATATTTTCGGCGATGACGTAGTGATTGTAGGGGAATGGGCCTATAAGCTGTTCGTAGCGACGGACATAGTCCGTGGCCGCTTCCAGATATCCCTGGGCAAGCTCCTGATCCTCTACGAAAAACAAGGTGTAGAGGTGCAGGTCGTCACGGATTGGTTTGACCGTTTTTTCATATGGCGCACTGATAAAGGTGAGCGCATAGAGCGGTTGCGAAAAGGTAAAATTGACCTGACCGTGAGCATCGGCCTCTGCAAACTGATCGGCCTGACTCAGGGCGATAAAACCCTCGGGCAGCTGGGCACTCAATGAAAACAATGCCTTTTGCTGGGGAAGGGGGTGCCAGTTCGAAGTCAGGATAATGGCCTTGTCCGAGATGGTGTTAGAGAAATTGGACTGAACTCGTTTTTCGTAGGAAATCAGAACCGTTCTGTGTTCATTCGAGGCGGGAAATTCAAGCGAGTTTCTCTGCTTCAGTTCGATCGGCGCATTTTCTCTTTTGCCGCTGCTTATGAGTGCTGCGGTAATCTTCAGATCCGCAAAAAGCAGCTGGAGTTTCTGGCCTTTTTCGATCTCGATTCTGGTCGTGCCGTGAAGCAGTTTCTCCTCAACGTCAAATGAAATCGCCAGATCGATGTGAATGGGTGATGAAGACAGGGCATAGCCTGAAACTATTACATGCATCGACAAGTTGACTAGAACTATGATTGCCAGGTATTTAAAGATCGTGGTAAACAGGTTGCACATGAACTCCATATCCTTCGCTATTTGGGAGTTAATTATTTGATTAAATACATATAACCAGCCTGAACACAGATGCTAAAACTTTTTCGGCTGGTTTGACGATTTCCAAGACCTGGCAGCCAGTAGTTGAGCAGGACCCTTGAACATGAGAAACGTGACACTGTGAAGATCAAGCTGATCGGCATCAACGCCCGCTATTCGCACTCCTGCCTGGCGCTCTTCTATCTGCGAAACGAGCTGGAAAAACGTCTTCCCGGAACGGAAACCGAGATATGCCAGTTTACCATCAATGATCCTTATTATACGTTGCTTCAGCGCCTTGCCGAGGACTCGGCAGAATATCTCTTTTTCTCAGCACTGATCTGGAACAGCGATCTGGTGGAGCGCTTGATTAGAGATTTATTAGCCGTCGATGAGCAGCGCAAAATAGTCGTCGGCGGACCGCAGGCGGAAATCGTTGGAGACAACTGTGGGGTCTCGAGCCGACTGACTATTTTTAAAGGCGATATTGAAGCCGCAGCCCCGGAATTCTATGACGACCTCCTAAAGGGCACACTTCAGAAAATCTATCAAGCCTCATTTTTGCAATCTACCAACAGAACTCTGAGCTATCCGTATCGGGATGATGATTTTAAGCTTCATCTAAATGATCGAGCCGTCTATTATGAGTCATCGAGGGGGTGTCCTTTCTTCTGCTCCTATTGTCTCTCCTCCTCTGAAAAAGGAGTGTTTCACAAAGATCTCGATCAGGTCTTCGGCGAGCTCGATGACATTCTGGAGCACGGTCCTAAAACCGTGCGCTTTGTCGACCGGACCTTCAACGACAATCCGGAAAGGGCGCTGGCGATTTGGCGCTATCTAAAAGGCAGAGACCCGGCAACGTTGTTTCATTTTGAAATTGCCCCGGATCGCTTTACCGAACCAATGTTCGACTTTCTGGATAAGCTCAGGCCGGGTCTGTTCCAGTTTGAAATTGGTATCCAGTCGACCAATCCTGAGACGCTTAAGGCCATCCGCAGGCCAATCGACAGCCAGCTCGCCGCTGAAACAATCAGAAGATTACGTCGCAGGGAGAACATTCACCTGCATGCGGATTTAATTCTGGGCCTGCCTTTTGAAACGAAAGAAACGTTTGCAGCTTCGCTCAACGGAATCTGGGCGATGCAGCCCCACTATGTTCAGATGGGACTGCTGAAACTGCTGCCCGGGACCGAAATACGAGGACAAGCCCAGTCATGGGGGTACAAGGCAGCAGTGAAACCACCTTATCCGGTACTCGCCAACCGCTGGCTGGATCAGCAGTCACTCCGCCAGCTTTACTGGTTGGGCGAGTGTCTGGAGCAATGTGTCAACAACCGCTATTTCCCGACGCTCTGGCGCTACCTCCTGTCCCGGGGTGAAGATATGGCCGCTTTTTTCACCTCGCTGGCCAAGAGGTTTTATCGACAAGGCTACTTTTGGAAAGCAGCTACCCAGAAAACTCTGGTTCGACTGCTGCTGGAGGAATGTGAGGGACGAGGTGACCAGTCCCTGATCCGTGAACTGATCTGCTTCGACTGGCTGCGCTGCGGTCACCGCTTTCTACCGGAACAACTCTGCTACCATGAGGATGCTGTCGATGAGCTGCGCCGAACTCTCTACCACCGACTGCCTCAGGAACTGGACGGCTTGTATCGTGCCAGGGAGCGGAAGAACTTTATCAAGACCAGTGTTTTTCACCACTTTTCCAAACGGGCCTTGCACCAGGCCGGACTTGCCCCTCAGACCGACTCTGCTCTTGTCTGTTTTCTTAATGAGAGGGAGCGCAGCGTCTACCGTTTAAATAAAGCTTGTCTCTTGCAAATCACCGATTGACCTCTCTGGAAGCCTGTATATAGTAGGTCCGTACACGGACCGTTACTGATTGGAATGCATTCATTTACCGGAGCGTATTGTGAGTGATTATCGCCTGCTGAAAAAAAATGTCATCGCCCGAGAAGGGCTCGATCTTCTTGGAAAACAGTTTTCGATATCCGAAGATGAATCGGATCCTCAGGGAATTCTTGTCCGCAGCGCCCGAGTCAATACCGATTCCTATAAGTCGCTTCTGGCCGTTGCCAGGGCCGGGGCTGGGGTAAACAACATCAGCGTCGACAAAGCCACGGGACGGGGGGTCTGCGTGTTCAACACTCCGGGGGCCAATGCCAATGCCGTTGTCGATCTGGTTTTTCCTATGATCGGTGTCTGGCAGCGCAACATCTACCGGGGCATAAAATTCTGTGAGTCACTTGAGGAACTTGAGGGAGACCAGGTTGACGGCGAGGTCGAACGGCAGAAATCCGCCTTTCGAGGCATGGAGATCGCCGGTAAGACCCTGGCAGTCGTCGGGCTTGGGCAGATTGGGGTCAGGCTGGCCAACGGTGGAATTCACCGGTTCATGAAGGTCAAAGGATTTGATCCGAAACCGGTGCTGGCCAATATCCATATGCTGCTGCCCGATGTCGAGCTTGTCCATTCCCTTGACCAGGCAATTGGTAAAGCTGATATCGTCAGCCTGCATGTGCCCCTGATTGAGAAGACCAAAGATCTGGTCAACAATGAATTCATCGCCAGGATGAAGAAGGGGGCTGTGCTGGTTAATTATGCCCGGGGGCCGATCGTTAACGAGCAGGCAGTGATGAGCGCCCTGGACAGCGGCCGATTGAGCGGCTATATCGCTGATTTTCCCACTGAGAAGCTGATCGGACACGACCGGGTACTGCTCACTCCTCATCTCGGAGCTTCCACTTCCGAGTCTGAAGAGAACTGTGCCATGATGGCAGTGCGGGAACTATCGAATTACCTGCGCTATGGAAACATTACCAACAGCGTCAACTTTCCCAATGTCGAAATGATTCCGTCTGATCTGGTGCGGACCAGGCTGATCGTCATCAACCGCGACGTGCCCGGCATGATCGCTTTTATCACCAACGTGCTTGGCGACAACCAGATAAATATCGATTCCTATAAAAACGAGTCCAACGGTACGATCGGCTATAATATCATTGATATGGAATCAGATGTGCCGAACGACATTCTCGATCTGATCGAATGCAACGACGATGTGATACGAACCCGGATTATCACCTTCAACCGCTAACCTGACGTTCATTGAAAACAACACAGTTTTAAAAATACTAATTGTTTATCAGCTGTACATTTTATGTCTGACAAGATTCCCATAGCAGTTGCCAGAAGCCGGGGCTACGATGTTGCCCGGATTAAGGAATTCTGCGACCAAGCGGCTCCGCACCTCGGATTACCCGGGAGTTTGCATGGCAGTGCAGTGCTGCTCAAACCAAATTTGATCAGCAGCAGAGCCTCGAAACTGGCCTGCAGTGAGGCCCTGTTCGTCAGGG
Organism: Desulfocapsaceae bacterium; assembly: GCA_051010975.1. GTDB lineage: Bacteria > Desulfobacterota > Desulfobulbia > Desulfobulbales > Desulfocapsaceae > JABDQA01. The sequence continues at coordinate 8,436 of JBPCUV010000467.1, read as the reverse complement.
CGGTGGCCGAATGGTTTTTGGACCAGGGGGCCCGGGTGGAGATCGGTGATTCCCCGTCATTTGGCAGTGCCGCTCAAGTGATAAATAAAATGGGAATAGGCCCCGAACTCGAGGGCCTTGGTGTTGACATCGTCGAGTTCAAAACCCCAAAAGAACATCATTTCACCCACGGGGTCAACGTTGGCATAGCTGAAGAAGCGCTGAGCTGTGACCTGCTGGTCAATCTTCCGCGTATCAAGGCCCATAATCAGATGTATGTGACCATAGCGGTGAAAAATCTCTTCGGCATCGTCTGCGGCATGCGCAAGGCGATGTGCCATATGAAAAACGGTCTGTCCCACAAAAAATTTGGAGATTTGATGGTCGATCTGACCACCTTACTGCCTTACAGTATCAGCCTGGTTGACGGTATTCAGGTAATGAATAAACGGGGCCCGATCAATGGTGAGCTGCTCGATCTGGGTTGTTTGTGTGGTGGTAACGACCCTGTTGCTGTCGATACGCTGCTGCTCTCGCTGCTCGAACTAGATCATAAGAAATGTCCGGTCTTGAGCGCTGCGGCAACAAGAGCGTTTCCCGGTGCGACGATTGATGCCATCGAATGGATTGGGGTGCCGCCTGAATCCTTTGCGGGGAGCGGATTTCAAGCACCGACGATATTGAACCCGGTACCGTTCAATCCGTTTCGTTTTATGATCAGCTCGTTTCGCCGGGCCATGGCATCGGCTAACGGCTTATAAGTGAAATTCTTCCACGAGGTTTTCTTATGTTTAATATGACAGGAAAAGTCGCCCTGGTCACCGGCGGCTCAAGGGGCATAGGCAAGGCAATTGCCATCCGGCTTGCTGAGCACGGCATGGACATCGTGGTCAACTACGTGCGTCACAAGCAGGATGCGCTGGCCACTGCCAAAGAAGTGGAGAAATTCGGGCAGCGCTGTCTGCTGGTTAAGGCCAATGTCGCCAAAGAATCAGATGTAGACAACATGTTCGATAAGATTACCGATGAATTCGGCTGCCTCGATGTGTTGGTGAGCAATGCCGCCTCAGGGGTTCTCAAGCCGGTACTCGAGTTGACCGAGCGTCACTGGAACTGGGCCATGGACATTAATGCCCGGGCACTGCTCAGCCTGGTCCAGCACGCGCTGCCGCTGATGAAGGAGGGGGGCCGGGTGATTGCCGTCTCCAGCCTGGGGTCGGTACGGGCCATCGAGAATTACACCACGGTTGGTGCCTCGAAAGCGGCAATGGAGTCACTGGTTCGTCATCTGGCGGTGGAACTCGGGCCCCGAGGAATTCGGGTCAATACGGTCAGTGCCGGGGCGGTGGATACTGATGCCCTGAAAAAATTTCCCAATCGGGAAGTCATTCTTGAGAACGCGCTGAAACGCACCCCTCTGGGTCGACTGATCACCACCGATGATGTGGCTGACGTCACCCTCTTCCTGTGCTCAAATCTGTCCAACATGATCCAGGGGCAGGTGGTAACCGTCGATGGCGGCTATGCGATCATGGGCTGATCCGCTGCTCCGGGACGCTGGGCCACTAGTTTGGGATAAAACATCAGCTTGTGCTACCTGGCGGAGAGGGCGGTAATACCCCTTCTACAGATCAGCGTAACTACCACCACGGATAGACCAATCACTACGACGATCCAGGATAATATCAGGATCGCATCTGAAAGCGGCATACCGCCGCTTCTGAACCAGGCCCGGATCAGCCGATAGGCCGGGGTTATTCCGCTGAACAGAACCACCAGCATGTAGGAAATGGCGCAAAAAAAGTAAAACACCGAGCCCGGGCCCATCGCCGTGCTTCTATTCTCCGCGTGGTAGTCGGCAAAGACAGCCCCGAAGCCAAGCGCCAGCGCCACCACTGTCCAGCATATCAGCAGCGCACAGAACAGCGAAATCCACCACATCGGCCCATCGATTTGTAGAAAATGATTGGAGACGCTGACCAGCACAAGGATTAGCACGGTAAAGGGAATCAGGTAGAAAAGATATTTGTAGAAGAAGAATCGAGTCGCACTCATCGGCGAGGTCCTGATCAGGTAGAAGGCTCCTCCTTCACCACCGATGGAAGGGTAGACAAACCGGGCGGCCAGGGCAGCCGCCAGAAATCCGCTCAGGCCAATATTGCCAAAGGCGATCAGATTGGCCACATAGGCGCTGCCGAAAGTCCTCTCCAGCGGTAACACTTTGAAATTGTAGAGATAGACGACCACCAGGGCGCCGATCATGAAAAACTGCGACCATTCCTTGGAATCCCTCAAAAATGAAATGGATTCTTTGCGAAAAACCCAGAGCAGGCGAGAGCGGCCCCAGCCAATCTCTTTGAATTGATGCTGGCCACCAAACGACTCCTGGGATTTCGAAAAACCTGATACGAAAAAGCGGGCCATGAGGTATTCACCACAGAACAGTAATACGGGTGGAGTCAGTAGAATCAATCCAACCAGCAGGAAGTCGATATCCCTGTCCAGTAAATAGGTAGACAGCATGTTCGAGGTCCAACTTGCCGGCAGCCAGAAACCGGCCGGGTTGGATATGGCCGACATATACTCTACGAACTGGCCGTATTTTTCGGGATTAACCAGATCTTCGGGCCGCATCAGGCGGAAAATGAGGTAGAGGAAGACGCCGAAGCAGATCGACAGATAGACGATGATGTCCTTGGTTCGGCGGGCCGGAAAAAGATAGACCAGCACGATCACGAACAGCATGGCCGAGCTACTGGCGGTGAAGGCCGTGGCCGGTATGGCCGCTGCCAGAAGCGGCCAGTAGAGAGGCCCGGCGTTGAAAACCACGCCGAAAGCTCCGAAAATAGGCAGCGAAAAGAGGAGCATCATCCAGGAAGTGTTGAGAAAGGTGGTAAACATACGCATCCGGAAGAGTTCCTCGAGCGTCACCGGCGCGGCGACAATGATTTCGTTGTCGTGCGACAGGTAGAGGGTTGAGACACCGGCGATCATCGAGGAAAAGATCAGCATTGCAAAAATGGTGATCCAGGCCATCTGGAAGATTTTCATGGAAAGGATGATACCCAGTTCGCTTTGGCTGTGGAAATAACTCACACTCTTGTAGGTAAGCAGGTAGAGAGCCGCACAGATGAGTGTTCCCAGAAGGCCGAGCACGACAAGCTTGAGACGGGCACGGGTGGCGAAAAAGCGATTAATCGCCGTTCTGAAAAAGGGAAGATAGAGTCTCATCGCCGTTTCACCTTTGACGCAGGGCGGCGACCACTTCCTGGAGTTCAAAGGCGCCGGTTAACTGCAGGAATAGATCTTCGAGATTTGTTGCACCATGTTGTGCCTGGGCCTTCAGGGAGTCGACGGTGCCGCCGGCGATGATCTGACCGTCTCGGATGATGCAGACCCGGTGACACAGTTCCTCGGCGATTTCCATCGAGTGGGTCGAGAGGAATATGGTGGTGCCGCTTTCAGCTTTTGATTTGAACAGTTCCTTGACGATTCGGGCACTTTTGGGGTCGAGTCCAATCATGGGTTCATCGACAACGATCAGCGGTTGATCGAGCATGAAGATGGAGGTCATGATCAACTTCTGCCGCATACCGTGGGAGTAACTTTCAATCAGGTTTTTGCGCCAGTCATGAAGGTCGAAGAGTTGCAAATACCTCTCCCCTTGTTCAATCCAGGTCTTGTCCTGGGGTGGGGGATAGAGGCTGGAGATAAAGCTGAGATACTCGGCACCGGTGAGCTTCTCATAGAGAAACGGGCGGTCGGGAATATAGCCGGTCAGTTCCCGGCAGCGCATCGCCGAGTCTGCCATATCGTGGCCACAGATGGAGATAGCCCCGGAGCTGGGCTGCAGCAGCCCGGCAATCATCTTGATGGTGGTGGTTTTACCCGCCCCGTTGGGACCGAGAAATCCGAGGATTTCACCTTTTTCCACCTGCAGATCAATATTGTTGACCGCAGTCAGCCGGTCGAATGTCTTGCTCAGTTTTTCAAGGTTCAGTATCGGCTCGCTCATATCAGTTTGCTGGACGGGTGTGTAGTGGTAATCATTGATGCAGAGGTTCTATCTGCAGATTGTTGATAAGGGCGCCGATCTTGATTTGTTCCTGGAGTTCGCCCTCGATAAATTTCAGGTGGCTGAGATCGGCGGGCAGCTGATTGGTGGTCGTATCGAGGCTGATCCACTGACCTCCGACACAAACCTCATTCCAGGCGTGGTAATAAAATGCCTGCTTGTGATAGACGACCCCCACTGCAATGGTGGTCGGAATTCCGGCGGCCCGGCTCAAGGCGGCGAAAAGTGAAGCATGTTCGTTGCAGTCGCCGATGCCCGTTTTCAAAGTGGAAAGGGCATCCGGGATTCCTATGACCGGGCGCTTCTCAAGATTCGTGTAGACCCACTCCGCCAGGGCCTTGACCTTGCCCAGATCACCTGTCTGGTCCCGGGTGAGGGCCAGGCTCTGTTCGATGATTTCCGGAGCACCGGCCTGGATGTAAGGAGAAGCAAGCAATTGCTCGTGAGCCGCAGAACAGGTGCCTGGCTCGGACCCCAGGGAGGAGAGATCCTCTTTTACAACCGTGAGGATCTGGTCGTTGAAGCTCTGACGGCCTGAGCTGAGGGCGAATTCGATTTCCTCGGGTAGGCTAATCCGGTAACGGGCCTCGGTCTTGGAAGCAAGGTCAAACATCTCCCCGGTGACTTCGACGGCAACCGAGGCGAGTAAATCGGAGAGGCCTTCCTCCGACGTCGCCATCGATTTGGCCTTGAACTCCGGTTCTTTGATAAAGACGAAGCCGGCCGGAGATTCCTCCTTGATGACCAGACCGTCGTCGTCGAGCCAGGAATTCAGTCTGGCCCCACCGAAATTCTCGGTGAAGCGGTGGAGGTTGTAAACCCGATCGTTGATCAAAACTTTTTCTCTTCCACGGTATTCTATCACTGATTCTTTACCGGTCAGTGAAAATGGATCAAACCAGGGAATCTTAAGTTTTTCGCCCTCCTCTATATCCTGGCTCAGCAGATAGGCGCGTCTGGAGGTGGACAGACGCGGCGGACCGTCCAGTACAACCCGGTCCTTTACCACGTTATTGCCAGTGTCGAGTTCGAAGCTGACGGTTTCCCCGTCTACCCTGCCATCAGCGCGCATCCGGTAAAAAGGGGAATTAAACGAGAATTCGAAGCTGATCAGATCGCTCTGGCTGCCCAGCAAGGCATCGAGATCTAGTTCAACCGGATGGTTTTGACCTGAGATCATAAGCTGCATCCTGGCCTGCTGTTTGATCCTGAGAGTCTGGTCATCCTGGGGGAGAAATTGATTTTCCACATAGCCGATTTTCTCGTCTTTAAAGTATATCGACTGGTATTCAACCCGCCTGTCGCGCTCCAGGGCCATCACTTCCCGGGTATCCAGAGTGCGAACGAAGAAATCCCGGTGTAGCAGAAGTCCAAGCAGGAGAAACCAGATGATAATCAGGCTCGTTTTTATAAGACGCATGGCGCAGGGAGTGTGGTTGGCAAATGGGTAGAAAAAAGATATTTCAAAGTTATGAATTTGTCCTTATGTTGGGATGCTTGCATCTTTGCAATTAGGAGATAATAGAATAAGAGTTATGATAGCATGGGCAAACCTGTTTTTTAAAGTAACCCGGTAATTTTATTTGTCCCGGTACCCCGGTACCCTTTTAGGGCAATTCATTGGTAACCATGTTCCAGACCATAAAACCGCTTATCCTCGCCTCCGGTTCGCCGAGAAGAGAAACACTTCTGTCGACCTTGGGGATAACGTTCACCGTAGTTGTTCCCGAGGTTGACGAAAGCCTTCTGTCCGGGGAAATGGAGGAGACTTATACGCTCAGAATGGCGCAGTCGAAAGGAGAAGAGGTCAGTAAAAACAATCCTTCGGCCTGGGTGGTCTCGGCTGATACCATAGTGGTTATTGAGGACCGACTGCTCACCAAACCGGCGAACGCCGAACAGGCGATAGAGATGCTGTTGCTGCTTTCCGGCCGCGAACACCAGGTTAGAACCGGGTTCTGCCTCTGCTGCCTTGATCAGGGTGTGAGTCTCGTACGCTCCATACTCTCCCGGGTCCGTTTCAAGGACTTTGATATTGACTTGGCTAAGGCCTACGTGAGGACCGGTGAGCCGCTGGATAAGGCGGGCAGCTATGGAATTCAAGGCCGGGGCGGGGTACTGGTCGAGTCCATCAGTGGTTCCTACTCAAATGTCGTCGGGCTTCCGCTGGCTGAAGTGGTTGACTTGCTGGCTGAAAATCGGGTGATAGTTCCCGCTGGCGAAAACCATCCAGATGGAAGCAGCGAAAACAAAGGTTGATCCTAGCGCTGTCGGCAGGCTAGAATAGATTCATCAGGAAGCTAGACTAGATCAATAGAGTGGGAGTTCTCCCTGAGTTGTTGTATATCACCCAACAGACAAGGCGAGTATCCGATGAGCGATTACGCACAGGCTGTTTACGAGTTTTATCAAAAAAACCTCAAGAACAGCCGTCTGGACAAAACGACGCTGCTGGCCGATTGTCCGTTCTGTCCGGAAAAGGGACTGGACGGTACCTCCAAAATGGTGGTGAGTGTCAATCAAGAGGGTTTTTTTCATGGTTTTTTTCGCTGTCTCAACCGCTGTGTGCCCGGTGGCTTCCCGCTCTGGTATACGTCTCTGGCCAAACTTGATCCCGACTTGACGCCTGGGTTTGATCCGGATCGGGAGTATTCACTTCGCCAAACCGATTATCCCGTACAGTCGATCAATCATGAAATACAGTCGTTCGAGGATAACCTGACCGATACCATCATCGATCATTTCCGCAAGAGCACCATCAAAAAGCCGGTGCTCAGCGATATGTCCATTGGTTATAATGGCCGTTATATTGTCTATCCCTATTTCCAGGGGGACGACAATTGCTATACGGCGCGCTGCGTCAACCCCGACCGAAGCGAGGATTTTTTCTGGCACGGAGATACGGCGATGGCGGTCGAGCAGTTTCAGATTTTTAACGTTCAGGATATTCAGCGCTGTGAAAACGGAGCGCTGGTACTCTGTGAAGGAGAGGAAAACCTGCTCCCACTGAAACAGATGGGCCTGCCTGGGGTCGCTGTACCCGATAGTCAACTGTTCGACACCATCGAGTCAAGTCGTTTCGAGTTCATTCGTACCCTGTTCATCATCGTCGCCAACAACGGTGAATCGGAGCTCAGGGCCAGAGCCTTAGCCAGCCGGATTGGCCACAAGGTGCGGCTTCTGAATTGGCCCACAGGAATGGCCAGAAACTATAATCTCTGGCAGCTGGCAAGAGACAAGGGCAGCGATTTTCCGGCCGCGGTCATCTCCATGGCCCGCAACTCCAAAGCCTTTTCACCATTTGCCAGTCCCCGTCGCGAGCATGACCGTTTTTTTGAACAGATCAAGAGCCAAAGAGGTGATGATTACGCCAACCTGAAATCGGGATTTACTGCTCTCGATACGGCTTTGAACGGCGTTCATGGAATCAATGTGTACGGTGGGCCTCCTAAGGCGGGCAAATCCTGTTTCATGATCCAGGCCGGTACAGAGATGGCGCGACGAGGGGTGCCGGTGATTTATTACGATTTTGAGAACGGTCGCCAGAAAATTTACCAGCGGACGATGACCAGGCTCAGTCGTATCGAGGGTGACAAATTGGTTAGAGCATCGTTTTCTGACGACGAGCAGCTCCGTTTTGATCAGGCCCATAGCGATTTCAAAAAGATGCTGCACCATTTCAGGGTGGTAAACGATCGCGCCCTGAGCCCGGAAATCATGAAGCGGCATATCGATTTCATCAGACACGAAACCCAGCAGGATTATTGCGTGGTCATTGTCGACAGCCTACATAAGCTGCCGTTCAAGGATTTCAGCGAACGACGCACCGGTATCGATGCCTGGCTCAGGCAGTTCGAGTCCATCAGAGATGAGCATAAAGTATCGTTTCTGATTATTTCAGAGCTCACCCGAGGCGACCGGGGCTCTTATGAAGAAACCCCGCATATGGGTATCTTCAAGGGCTCGGGAGATATCGAGTACAGTGCCGACAATGCGCTGGTATTGTATCCCGAGACTGATGCCCAGAATACTACCTCCACTTCCGACAGAACAGCCAATCTCTGGTTGGTCGCCAGCAGGGAGCACAGTCCCGGCCTGGTGGCCGCCTACCAACTCGAATATCCCTACTGGGGTTTCAGGGAACTGGAAAAATAGAGACTGCTCGGCTCAGACCTGACAACGTTTGATCCACTCTTTCAGTGCTGCTCTGGACCGTTCCGCCCTGATCTGACCTCTGAACCGTTTAGCCACCTTTTTCTCCCAGGCGGGAAAGAGACCGAAGTTAACATTTGACGGTTGGAAATGTTTCGGGTCAGTTGCCGTCAGATGATTTGTCAGAGCTCCCAGGGCAGTTTCCGGCGGTGGTGTGAGCAGCTCTGAAT
>JBPCUV010000466.1:0-12615 GCA_051010975.1 Desulfocapsaceae bacterium | reverse complement strand
GCAGCTTAACTTATCACGACCTGCCCTGGATAATTGAGCACCGGGAGGACCGCTGCACCCTCTGTGGACAATGCACCAGCGTCTGTCCGAAGGAATGCCTGCACCTGACCTACCGGCGCCAGAGGCTGCCCAACTTAGAGGTGTTGAGCAGCAAACGGGGCAGCGAATACCGGACCTTCGTCGGCATCAGGCAGCGCACCGACATGGTACGCTCCTGTATTGGCTGCGGCATGTGTGCCATGGTCTGTCCAAATGAGGCCATCAGCCCTGTACCAAACACGGTTGAGAACCGCACCCTGTTCTTGAACAACCAGAAGGGAGAAGCCTATAAACGAGGTGGCCGTAAGAACACCACCGGCGCCTCCCTGCTCGACAGGATCATGTTTGATCGCATCTCGATGCTGACCGATCCGGCTCTGGATGCCGGCCGACATGAGTTTACCCTGTCGACCACCATAGGTAGAATTCTGTCGCCTGAGGAATATCTTAAACGGACTCAGCAGGGTGGCTGGATTCCGCCAACCAGGGAAGTTTTCCCCTTCGTTATCGGTTCTATGTCGTTCGGTGCTCTGTCCCCCAACATGTGGCTCGGCCTTCTCCAGGGCGTTGCTTACTGCAACGAGGTTTTGGGTATCCCGGTGGTCATGTGTACCGGTGAAGGCGGCTGTCCACCGTGGGTCCTCAAGAGCCCGTATTTGAAATACATTATCCTGCAGATCGCCTCGGGTTATTTCGGCTGGGATGAGATCATCAGGGCCATTCCGGATATGCAGTGCAATCCGGCCGCAATCGAGATCAAATACGGTCAGGGGGCCAAGCCCGGCGACGGCGGCCTGCTGATGTGGTACAAAGTGTCCAAGCTGATTGCCCGTCTGCGAGGTGTTCCCGAAGGTGTGGACCTACCCTCGCCACCGGTGCACCAGACACTCTATTCCATTGAAGAGAGTGTCATGAAGATGATTCAGACCCTGTCGATGGCCTTCGACCACAAGGTGCCCGTCTATCCGAAAATTTCGGCTTCGACTTCAGCCAAATCGGTCCTCAACAATCTGGTCCGCAATCCCTATGCCGGGGGGCTGCTGATAGACGGCATCGATGGTGGTACCGGCGCGGCCTACAATGTCTCTATGGATGCGACCGGACACCCGGTGGCCTCAAACGTACGGGAATGTTATCTCGACCTGGCTGCTCAGGGTATGCAGAACGAGGTACCGATTTACGCCGCTGGCGGCGTCGGCAAGAACGGCAACGTGGCCCAGAACGGTATGGCCCTGATCATGCTCGGAGCCAGTGCGGTACACATAGGCAAATACATCATGCAGGCCACGGCCGGTTGCCTCGGCAATGAACAGAACCGCTGCAACGTCTGCAACGTCGGAATCTGCCCCAAAGGTATCACCAGCCAGAATCCGAAACTCTATAGACGGCTCGATCCTGACAAGGTGGCTGAACGGGTTGCCGAAACTTTCATGGCAATTCAGACCGACGTCAAGAAGATCATGGCACCGCTCGGCAGATCTCAGAGTCTGCCTGTCGGCATGTCTGATGCCATCGGTATCGGTGACAAGGATGCCGCCGATCGGTTACAGATCAAATATGTCTGCTAGGCAGTGATTACCAAGGTTATTGCATAAGGAGTTCTTTAGTGGCTACGAACGTTATAAAAGGTCTTGATCAAGAAGGTAACCGCATCAACTCGATGGATTTTGAATACATCGTTCGGGAAGCGGCAACCGAACACTCTGAGCTGACGCTGGAATCCTATGGTCAGCACAATATCGGCATCAGACTTCACCGTGACGAAGGCTTGCATCTGCAGATCAAAGGTCCCTGCGGCCAGCGACTTGGCTCCATGGGTATGCCGGGGACGACGATCACCTGTGAAAGTTCGGTGTCGGATGATGTCGGGTATCTGAACATCGGAGCCGAGATCACCGTTCTTGGCGATGCCACCAACGGGGTCTGCAACGCCATGGCCGCCGGCAAGGTTTTCATCGGCGGTTCCATTGGCGCCCGCGGTCTGACCATGACCAAATGGAATCCGGAATATGAAAAGCCGGAGTTGTGGGTCCTCGGTTCTACTGGCGATTCGTTTGCCGAGTTCAACTGCGGCGGTATCGCAGTCATCTGCGGGGTTGACTCCAAGAATCCTGAGAATGTGCTGGGTTACCGGCCCTGCGTCGGCATGGTCGGCGGGCTCATCTATTTCCGTGGTAAAGAGGACGGATCCTATTCAAAAACCAACTCCAGGCTCGATGTTCCGACTGACGACCAGTGGCAATGGTTGCTCGACAACATCCCCGACTATCTCGAAAATATCGGCCGGCAAGACCTATTAGAGAGCCTGACTGTTCGTGATGAGTGGCAGGTATTAGCCTCGGTCACACCCCAGGAACGTGCCCTGATGTGGTCCGGCCCGATGCCGATGGCCCAGTTCAGGGACGAGTTCTGGAACAAGGCCTTTGGAGGCGGCGACCCACTTCGTGATCTGGCTCCCGGTCTCGACCGATCCGCGATCGGCGCCATCGTCACCGGCGATATGCGGCGCCGGGCTCCCTGGTGGTCTAACAACGAGCAGGCGGCCCCCTGCACCTACTATTGTCCTATTCATATTCCGACCGTGGAGCGGCTCCGCCTTATTCGCGAGGGTAAAATTGAAGAGGCCTACGAGCTGATCCTCAGCTATACGCCTCTGCCCGCCTCAGTCTGCGGCGCAGTATGCCCAAATCTGTGCATGGAAAACTGTACCCGGACCGGCATCGACGGATCTATCGAGATGCAGGTGCTGGGAAGAGCCGTAGCCAATTTCGATGCCCCCGAGGAGGCTGAGTCGCTTGGTAAAAAAGTTGCCATAATCGGTGGAGGGCCGGCCGGGCTTAACGCAGCCTGGCAACTGGCCATCGGCGGTGTCGAAGCCCATATTTTTGAGCGTGATTCCCAGCTCGGCGGCAAACTGGCCCAGGTCGTTCCCTGGGAGCGTCTGCCCCAAGCTATCTGGGATGAAGAGATCAAGCGTTTTACCTCATTGTCCAATGTCCATGTTCATCTTGACACCGACATGACCCCATCGACTTTCGCACGACTCAACCAGGAATTCGACTACCTGGTGGTGGCAGTCGGCACCCATGAACCGAGACGGCTCACCTTCCCCGGACACGAGCAGGTCATCCCCGCCCTCGACTTTCTCAAGGAAGCCAAGGGCAAGGATTCGATGAATGTCGGCAAGGAGGTGGTGGTCATCGGTGCCGGTAACGTTGGCTGCGATGTGGCCTGCGAAGCCTACCGCCTGGGTGCTGAGAAAGTCACTCTGGTCGACATCCAGAAACCATTGGCATTCGGCAAGGAGAAGGAAGCGGCCGAAGCTCTCGGCGCAGGATTCAAGTGGCCGGTGATGACCAAAGAGGTCACGTCTGAAGGATTGGTAACTGCAGACGGTGAGCTGATCCCGGCCCAGACCGTCTTTATTTCCATCGGTGACGTTCCTTCACTGCCGTTTCTGCCCCAGTCCGTGCAGACCATGCAGGTGGGAGGAGCAGACTGGATCCAGACTGACCAGTCTCACAAAACTTCGGACGGAAAAATTCTTGCCATCGGTGATGTCGAACGACCGGGCCTGGCCACCGATGCGCTTGGTGCTGGAAAAAGTGCGGCTGAAGCGATCCTGGCGGAGATCAGGGGTGAGGAGTGGAAACCCTTTACCAAGCAACTGGTACCTCAGCAGGCGTTGACCATCACCCATTACAATCCAGGCGACAAGGGCAATACCGAAGATGACCAGGCCAGCCGCTGTCTCTCCTGTGCCACTTGCAGGGATTGTCATCTCTGTGAAACGATCTGCCCGACCGGGGCGATTACCAGAAATGAAATCCATATCGGCGCTGAAATCAGCTTCGAATATGTCTCGGATGATGAGAAATGCATCGGCTGCGGATTCTGCGCTGATACCTGCCCCTGCGGTATCTGGCAGATGAACGCCTATTAAAAGAAGAAGCTCTCTATAAAAAAAGAAGCCCCCTGTCACCGCCTCAAGCGTGTGCAGTGGGGCTTTTTTTTCGGCTTTAATTGAAATCTCGATAGTCAACCAAAGCCGTCCACTTTTTCATGGCCCAGAAGGATTCTCTTCAGCTCAACTCCAGGAGCAAACCCTCCAATCCAGCCGCTTGAACCGACCAATCGATGGCAGGGGATAATTACGGGCAGCGGATTTTTATTGGCGGCCTGGCCCACCGCCCTGGCCAGATGGACATTGCCAAGCCGACCGGCGAGTTGTCCGTAGGACAGGACCTGGCCATACTCTATATCACCAAGAGCCCGCCACACCCGTTTTTGAAACTCTGTGCCGATGAGCAACAGCGGCAGATCAAACTTCTTGCGCTCACCACTGAAGTATTGATCGAGCTGAGTGCAGGCCTCCCTGAGTGGAGCCGACAGCGATGTCTTTCTAAGTGAGCCATCGGCATGGTTTGCACTGCCGAAATTTACAAAGTGAACCCAATTATCGTCCCCACCGATGGTCAATGCGCCGACGATGGAGTCGACCACGAGGCACTCGACTGGCTGTTTGGTGTTCATCGAATTTCTCCACGATCACTGATTGAGGTATTGAGATCAGCTTCGAGCTGGTGATGACTTTACCTGAAAAGATGATATATTCGTTTCAGGTGCCGCACAAATAAATACGCAAAAACCTAGTATATCCAATTATGAAGGATGCACTGCATAAAAAACTGAAGCCGATTATCGACGTGCAGTCCATCCGCGGTGTCGACCTGCCGGTGGGACTCGAGTTCAGGCAGTTGGTAATCACCGGTCCGCCCGGCGCTGGAAAAACTTATTACATCAACAGAATCCGTGGCTGGCCCAATGAGGGCTACCTGGATCTGACCAGAAGAGGCTGGTGGAAAGACCGGAGCCTTATCTACCGCCCCCGGGAAATCCATCTCGGCATCCCTTACGACACTATCAAAGATGCCCTGGCGGTGTTCGATCAGGAATGGCTCGATCTCGAACCTGACGAAATGAAGATCGATTACCATCGCATCAGGATTCCTCCCGAGGCCCACTCGAAATTATCCACCAACTGGCGAGACCGCTACATTTTCGAGTTCCTACTTCCTGATCCTGAAGTAATCTTCGAGCGAAGAGTAAACCGTCAAAAAGACGGTTACTTCCCGGGTGACGCCAATCTGGATCTTGAAACGGTGGTCAGACAACTCGATGTCTACAGCCGGGTTGCCCTGTTTCTTCACAGGGCCGGTATGAACGTCTACATCCGCAGCGATATTACTCAGCCGCCGATGCTGATCAGCGAGAAAGGAGAAGTGTCCCTGCCGCCCTGGGCGGTTGCCACCATCGAGCCAAGGCAAAGCCTGAAAAGCATCTCAGGCTGGAAGCAGATGCTTGTAGGCGAGGGCAAAGTTCCCTGGTTCACCGTCACCGATGAGATCCAGAGCCTCAATGAACCCTCCAGAATTCCACATGACGGCAAGAGCCTCGATATCATTATTGGCCGCTTTCATCTGCGGCTGGCGCCGGAAATTCCCCTGGGGGCCAGGAAAAAATATCTGCGCCAGAACAAAGACTGGATCATCAGGAAACCAGAAACTTGCAGTGACCGGCAGATTCGTGGATTTGCCCGGGTCAAGCCGGGTGAAACGGTAACTCTGGGCCGTGCCAACAAGGATTATGACGATATTTTCAACTTTAAGAAAGGAGTGGCCAAACGTCACGTCGCCATCACCAACAACAAAGGAGACCTGATCATTCGGCCACTGGAAAAGGAAAAACCGGTGAAGATCGTCCGGCTTGACGATCAGGATACCCGTGAACAGATGGGAGCCAACCGGGTCACGGCTATGCTCGAGGTTAGGGAGCTTCTCGGCGGCACCATCGCGGAGCTCGAAGAAAAAGGATCTCTTGAGCTGATCCGTGAGGTAAACCGTATTCTCGGAGAACAACCTTATCGTACCCTTGACAAGGATAAAAAACCCGGAGGACTACTGGAATTGGACGACGGTGCCTCACCGGTAGTGATTGGTGACCTACACGGCCAGGTTGACAATCTGCTGAAAATTCTCACGGAGAACTGTCTGATTCAGGCCCTGCAAAACAACCGTGCCATTCTCTGCATTCTTGGCGATGCTGTTCATAGCGAGAATCTGGGCGAGATGGAGAACATGGACAGCTCCATTCTGATCATGGATCTGATATTTAACCTGATCAAGGCGTTTCCTGCCAATGTCTTCTATCTACGCGGCAATCACGACAGCTTCAGCCCGGAACTCTCTAAAAACGGGGTCCCCCAGGGCATCCTGATGAAGAGAGCTTTGGCAGAAAAAAGAGGGCCGGCCTATGTTGAAGAGATGCAGAGATTTTACGATCTTTTGCCCTACATGATCGTCTCCACTTCTTTTATCGGTATACACGCGGGACCGCCGCGAGCGGAGACCACCAAAAACCAGATCATCAACATCAACAGCAATCCTGATCTGGCCAGGGAACTCACTCAGAATCGTATCAAACGGCCGTACTACCTGGCCGGTTATGGAAAGACTGAGATCAAAGCACTGCGCAAAATGTTTGGAGCCTCAAAATCGACGCCGGTGATCGTCGGCCATACACCGCTTGACCCCTTCGGTTCAATCTGGCAAAACGTCGGCTCCATCAAGAATCACCACATCATCTCCAGCTCCAATGTGACCGGTCCGGGAATTTTTGTGAAGATCAAAGATAGAATGATTCCCCTCACCTACCCAGCCGAACCGCTTACCAGACTCATTAACCGGCTTCGGGCCTAACCAAAGACTTGCGCACCCTAACGAAATCCTAATAATCCTCTGTATTCATTACTGGCAGAGGTGTCAGAGGTATTCAAACTTTCCTTACTGCGGCAATAAGCGGACGCCTTGGCCTTGACCGCCACATTATCCTTGAATCTCCCCCCATCATCTGCTAACTAAACTCTAACTTTCCCTTAATTTTATTCGGATCTAGAGCTCCGGAATATCAAAGTTACTCCCAGAGGGATATATGGATATTAAATCAACCACGCCGCTATCAGGTCTATTCAGGACCTCGCCGTTCAAACCAGTGCAGGAACACATGCGGCTGACTTTTTCCTGCATATGTTTGCTTCCTCCTCTACTCGATGCCCTGTATCGAAAGAATTACCAACAACTCACAGAATTCTCCGAGGAGATCGTCAAGCTCGAATCGGCAGCTGACGACATCAAACAGGACTTCAGGGAAAATCTGCCCAACACACTACTGCTTCCGGTTGACAGGGAAGACCTGCTTCATCTGATCAGCGATCAGGACGGGCTGGCCGATCTGACCGAAGAGATTGCCAAGACACTTGTGTACCGGGATATGGAAGTGCCTGACCCGATCAAAGACCTGCTTGACGAACTGCTTGAGGGCACAATGGAGATCTCGGTTGCGGCTAAGGATATGATCGAGCGTCTGGATGAACTGCTCCAGGTCGGTTTTCGTGGTCGGGAACAGGAAAAAGTATCCGTGATGATTGCCGGCGTCCGCCGCAGTGAGCACAATATCGACAACATTATATTCCGGATACGCAGGAAACTCTTCGAATCTGAAAAGGATCTCAATCCGGTGGACACCATGTTTTGGTATCAGCTCATCTCTTTGCTCGGTGCCATATCCGATCAGGCAGAAAATGTGGCTGACCGCCTTCTTCTCTTCCTCTCAAAATAGGCTCACACTATGGATATAATTGCTGCCTACGGAACAGTATTTGTCATTCTCGCGATTATTTTCGGTCTCTATATGACCTGGGGCATCGGCGCCAACGATCTGGCCAATGCCATGGGCACCTCGGTGGGTGCCGGCGCGGTGACCATCAAACAGGCCATATGCATCGCCATAATCTTCGAATTTTCAGGTGCCGTCCTGGCCGGCGGCCACGTCACGGGTACCATCCGAAAAGGAATTATTGATCCCACCTCGATCGTCAACTCACCCGAGATCCTTGTCTACGGCATGCTCGCTTCCCTTCTGGCTGCAGCATTCTGGTTGATGATCGCCTCCTGGAAAGGCTGGCCGGTGTCAACCACCCATTCGATCATCGGTGCGCTCATAGGTTTTGCTATCGTCGGCATCGGACCGGACGCGGTGAAGTGGAACAAGGTAGCCAGCGTTGTCGGCAGCTGGGTGGTCAGCCCAGTGGTGGGAGGGACCATATCGTTTTTGCTGGTGATGAGTACCAGAAAATTAATCTTCGATACTGAAAACCCGCTGAAGAACGCCAAGCGGTATGCTCCCTGTTATGTCTTTCTGGTCGGATTTATCATCTCCCTGGTCACCATGTTCAAGGGGTTGAAACATCTGAACATCGAATTGAGCGTTCCCCAGAGTTTCGGGGTGGCGGTTATCATCGGCCTTATGACTGCCGGGATAGGGTGGTATTTTATCAGGCGTATCGAGGCCGACCGAGAGGCCGACCGTGATTTTCATTTCGCCAGTGTCGAGAAGGTTTTTGCGCCAATGATGCTCTTTACCGCTTGTGCCATGGCCTTTGCCCATGGCTCAAACGATGTAGCCAACGGCATCGGGCCGCTGGCGGCGGTGGTGAGTATCGTCAGTTCGGGCGGTGAGGTGATGCAAAAATCGGAACTACCCATTTGGATTCTGCTTCTCGGTGGTGCAGGTATCGTGCTTGGTCTGATCACCTTGGGCTACCGGGTGATGCTCACCGTCGGAAGAAAAATAACCGAATTGACGCCATCAAGAGGATTCTGTGCCGAACTGGCTGCCGCAACCACGGTCGTTATTGCCAGCCGAACCGGATTGCCGGTTTCGACCACTCACATTTTGGTCGGCTCGGTCCTTGGTGTTGGGCTGGCCAGAGGTATCGGTGCGCTGGATTTGCGAGTGGTGTTCAATATCATCGTAAGCTGGCTGGTCACCCTGCCCGCCGGCGCCATCATGGCGATGCTGTTCTTTTTTACGCTGAAAGGAATCTTCAGTTAATCGGCTTATTTTCCGGTTCTGGACATGTAATTCCGCCAGATGGGAGCCGCCGTACGACCGCCGTTTTCGGCTCTGCCCAAGCTTTGATTGCGGTCATGGCCTACCCAGACCCCGGTGATCCGCTGGTTTTGAAAGCCAATGAACCAGGCATCACGGTTATCGTCCGAGGTGCCGGTCTTACCGCCGATCAGTCCCGTGACCCCGGCAGCCCGTTTACCGGTCCCCCGACTGATCACTTCTGTAAGTACCGACTTCACCCTGCCGGCGCTGCCGCTGGTCATGACCCTATTCCGCTTTGGCTTATGCTGGTAGATCTTCTCTCCTCCATGGGTCGTAATCGACTCGATGAGGGTTGGCAGCGTGTAGGCACCTTCGCAGACGAATGGCTGATAGGCCGCACTCATCTCCAGCGGTGACACATCAACGGCACCGAGCGCCAAGGAGAGATCAGGCGGCAGCTCGGTGGTGATGCCTGCGGCGCGGGCTATCTGATGGACCGGCTTGACCCCGGTTTTCTGCATGGTCTTCACCGCCGGGATATTGTAGGAATAAATCAAGGCGCGGCGCAGACTGACCGGGCCGTAATTTTTCCCGGAAAAATTTTTCGGCTGCCATGATTTTCCATCCGCGCCCCGGATCGACAGCGGTTCATCGACGATTACGGTATCGGTTGACCAGCCCTTCTCCAGGGCAGCACTGTAGACCAGGGGTTTGAACACCGAGCCGGCCGGCCGTTTGGCCTGCACTGCCCGGTTGAATTGAGTGGTACTGAAATCGGTACCGCCGATCAGGGCCCGAATCCTGCCGCTGCAGCCATCCAGAGCTACCAGCGCAGCTTCCGGAGCACCATTTCCTCCACTATTGCGAGCTGCAACTGCTGCGACCCCGGCCCGAACGGCCCGCTGCCCTTCCAATTGCGCGCCTTGATCAAGATTCGTATAGATTTTCAAGCCGGCCGTCTTAAGTGATCCTCCGATCATCTTCTCGGCCCGCTTCCTGACCACCTGGAGATAGTAGCCGTTGACACCCTGCCGGTGTGCAGGATTCATAAGTTTGGGAGCAATATTGTAGGCCGCGTTAGCCTCAGATTCAGAGACATAACCGTCGGCGGCCATCCGGTTGAGCACATAACGCTGGCGCTGGTGGGCCTTCTCCCAGTGATCGATCGGTGAGTAACGACTCGGAGCCTGAGGCAGGCCGGCCAGCACCGCAATTTCGCCCAGATTGAGTTCAGCGGCATGTTTATCGAAATAGGTCATGGCGGCGGCCTCGACACCGTAAGCTCCTTCACCGAGATAAATATGGTTGAGATAAATATAGATAATCTCATCCTTGCTGAGCATGCGGTCGATCCGCCAGGCCAAAATCGCCTCTTTAAATTTTCGCATGTAGGTCTTCTCTGGGGTCAGCAGCAAACCTTTGGCAACCTGCTGGGTAATGGTCGATCCCCCCTGACTCTTGCCACCCTGCCTGATATTGTTGATCAACGCCCTGAGCACTGAGAAGAAATCGAGGCCCGGGTGCTCGTAAAATCTGCCGTCTTCGGCTGCCACGAATGCTTTGGGAAGCAACGGCGGCATCTTGTCCAGGCCGACCACTATCCGGTTCTCTACCGCCACTCGATCGACCAGAGCGCCATGACGATCAAGGATCAGGGTGGCCTGCGGTGGATTGTACTGGGAGACATCCCGAATACCCGGGATGTTCAACTGGTCGAGAGCAAGCAGCAGGACTCCGAGAAACAGGGTCAGAACAAGACCGACTCCGAACATGAAGCCGATGATATGCCGTTCATTGTAGGGTTTTCTGCGCTTGCTCGGTGCCGCCGGTTTTTTATTTTTGGAAACAGCCACTTAGTTTTTCTGGTTTTGCTTTTATATCTGCCGCACCGGCCGTTCAGAGGCTCTGACGACGCCATCATTGTGGTAATGTGGAGGAATAAAAACCACAATGGCAGGAAATGCCAGAAAATAACGTGAGGGACGGCATCAAGAAAAAAATTCGGCGAGGTGCCGACAAGAATACCGATTCAGGGCTAGAGGACACAGTCCGGCAGCAGAGGACCGCTGCCGGACTGAAAACCGCTTTAGGTAAGGATGATCTATGCGGGAGGCAGCAACAAACAGTGTGAAGCCGCCGTCCAGACAGTGATCAATTTCCCCAGGGAGTAATGGCGCTCTTCAACTGCTTATAACCCTCGATAAAGCCAGGCCGCTCACCACCGTAGATCTGGTCGAAGGTGTCGATAGCCTCGTCGAACCAGCGGCGCAGGTTGTCATTGTCAGGATTGGCGTCGAGATAGGCCTGCCTGATCAGCACGAAATGGATGCGGGGGTCATAGGGTTTCTTGGTACCGCCGACGCTCTCGTCGCCATCCAGCAGACGCAGTAGCATGGCATCTGCTGACCCCAGGGTCTGTTCGTATATCGGCGGACCCGACATGCGATACATTACCGAGGTCATATCACGTCCGTTGCCGGTTGTATGGCCCATCTGCTGCCAGAGCTCGGCGGTATCCACCTCCTGCCCGAGATGTTTGGCCACCATCCCGCCAAAGGCCCTTAGCGGATCCGAGACATCGGCCAGTAAATCGGTCAGCCGATCACCGTCAAGATCAGTCGCCAGTACGATACAGTCTCTATTCTCGATAAGATCCCAGAGCAGCAGGCCGTAATTGGTGTCGGAAATGTGCTGTTCTATCTGCCCTTGCCAGCTATCCATCCCAGCCTTGAAATCATCCGGCAGCAGTCCAATGATTCTGTCGACGGATTCTTTGTGCTCCACATAGCCGTCTATCACGTACTTACGTCCCACCGCAAATTTGGTTCCCTGCAGCAGCCAGGAATGCAACCCGGCGTTGATCCCGTCTTCCATGGCCTGGGTCGGTTTCATCGCCACCCTACCTAGGCTGCCGCTATCATTTACCATTTTCAGAAACAACCGGTTCGCATAGGCCATCTGTAATCCCGGTGTGTTCATTTCTGAATGAATGATTCCGGTGTCCGCCGAGACGTTGAAAACCGCGCGGTTCTGGGAATAAGGCAGACAGGGCATGGACCGAACGACGGTAATGGGACCGTAGGGACGGACGTTGCAGTAGACACCCGCCTGGGTTCGCAGGGCGGCATTACCCGATTTGCCCATGACTACGACTTTGCCGCCGTTGCCGTCGTTTACATACGCATCGCCGGCGGTGGACCATTTGATAGAGGTGCAGTTCATGTTGCCGAACCAGGCCAGCGAAGCGAGCTCGGAATCGTGACGGTACTGGGCCCACATGGGCACTGCATAAAAAGGTAATCCCAGCACATCGAGGGCAGCGATGGTGCCGAGCAGTGCATAGGCATCGGTCAAACTGTGAGCAACAGGGTTAACACCGCCGTCATGGTTTCCACCCTGCCAGATCACTGCCTCGGGATAACCGGTGGGTCTCTCGTCGGTGGGCTCTAAAAGATTGGACAACAAGCCGAACAGGTCGCCGCCGTCATGCTCGGTTCGGGCGATGGACATCAGATCTATCATGGGAAACCTCGTAGTTTTAGTTCTGGATGAATTGGCAAAGACATGCCGATATTGATGTTAGCTGACATTATGGATTAATTGAAAAAATTCAAGTTTCTATCT
>JBPCUV010000465.1:0-7581 GCA_051010975.1 Desulfocapsaceae bacterium | reverse complement strand
TGGGGGATACCCATGGCCTCGATGATGTCTTTTATGGAGGCGCTGCGCGAGAGCGGGTAATGAACTACCGGGTCCTGCCGGAATTTTTGCTGAAGCAGGTCCCTGATGTCCCCATGAACGATGAGACGCAAATGATCATTTTTCTCGGCAGACACTGGAGAGACTCAAAGAAAAATGACGGGTGATCGATGTACCGGGGAGATCTCCCCGGTACATCGACAAGAAACAGATCAGGCGACAGTGGTGAACACTTTGGGCAGGGCGCTGCACACCGGACACTTCTCGGTGGGCTGACCAAGCTCGATATAGCCGCAGATCGGACAGAGGTAGAAGTCACTCACATCCAGATCGACGCCGTTCTGTACCGCTTCAAGCGCCTTCTTGTAGATTTCGGCGTGTACCTTTTCGGCATCGAGGGCAAAACGGAACATGGTCTTGGCTTTGTGTCCTTCCTCGCTGGCCAGCTCTGCCATGGGTGGATACATCTCGGTGTATTCATAGGTTCCGCCGTTGGTGGCAGCCTCCAGGTTCTCTGCGGTGGAAGCAATTGCTTCGAGTGCCTTCAGGTGTCCTTCGGCATGGATTTTCTCCGCCTGGGCGGTGGTCGCAAACAATTTGGCGATATTGGCAAAACCCTCGCGTTCGGCCTTTTTTGCAAAGGCACTGTATTTCTGAAATGCCTGACTTTCACCGGCAAATGCTTCACTTAGATTTTCTGTTGTTGTGGCCATAAAAACCTCCTTTGTTGTGGTTATTTGTTTTGTGGTGCAGCAAACCATATCGGTCAACTATACCCGAACCTCGTAAGCTTTTCATGCGGAGATAGCCCCGCTGTTAAATTCCACCTGCTGCCCAACTTTAGCCTAGCTTTATTTGACCTACCACCTACCACCGTGATATGTCTGAGTTGAGTCGCTTGAATACTGCCCTTGAGGTGGTACTACCCTGAATATTTACCCGCATCCGTGAGAATGTATTCCGATCGACCAACAGCTGCATATGAAAACATCATCGTCGACGATATCCCGATGATCGATGTCAGGTCTCCCGGCGAGTTCAAATCCGGAGCCGTTCCGTCATCGGTGAACATACCGTTGCTCACCGACGATGAACGCCATCAGGTCGGTCTAACCTATCGCAAAGAGGGCAAGGAGGAAGCTTTCAGGGTGGCCAACAACCTCATCGACGATGCCAAGAGACACATGCTCGGCGAGATCTGGTGCGCCTACCAGAACCGTTATCCGGACTGTGTCGTATATTGCGCCCGGGGCGGCATGAGGTCGGAGACGGCAGCTCGCTGGATGCATCAGCAAAGCGGCATCCAGGTCAGCAGGATCGAGGGTGGCTATAAAGCCATGCGCAACTACCTGTTGAGCCGACTCGAGCCTGGATCTATCAGTGCCAAACCGGTACTTCTGGGCGGACCTACCGGATCAGGAAAAACCCGTCTGCTCAATAGTCTGGCCAACAGCATTGACCTGGAGGCCCTGGCCAATCATCGCGGTTCGACGTTTGGTCGCTTTACCACGCCCCAGCCGGGCCAGGCCGATTTCGAGAACCGTCTGGCGGCGGCCCTGACAAAACACGGTGATGCACACCATTCCCACCTGCTGCTGGAAGATGAAGGCCGGCATGTGGGCAAACGGTTTCTGCCCAAGGAACTCTCGCTCTTTTTCAATTCCGGTGACCTGGTGGTCCTGGAGGTCGATTTTGAAGAACGGGTCGACAATATTTACCAGGAATATGTGATCGACTCCCAGAAGCGGTGCACGGGGCTGTCCGGACAGGAAGATGGCTCGCAGCGGATGTGGCAATGGTTTGAAGATATGAACCGAAATTTGAAACGAATATCCAAACGGCTCGGTACGGATAGATTCGAGGAAGTAAAGGCGCTGCTCGAATCGGGCTGTTATCACCAGGAAGAAAATGGAGACCCTCAGGCGCATAAACACTGGATCGGGCTGCTCCTGCGCCACTACTACGATCCGATGTACGACTATCAGCTGCAGAAACGGGAGAAGGCGCCGGTGCTGACAGGAAAAGAAGGCGTCATCCGGCAATATCTCAGATCTCTGGGTAATTGAAATTCCCGACGACAACTCAGCTGGACAGGCTCCCCAATTCTCTAAAAAGATCAAGGCAGGAATTACCAGCTTTTCGGTTCATCAAAGGTGTGGTATAAGCCCAATTCTGTCAAAGGCAGTAGTCAACACTCAGTTATGTATTACTAGTTGAGCCTTTTGCAAATGGCTCAGTTTCCAAAACAATAACTAACAGGAGAAGCGCATGCACTGGACTGTATATCTTTCAGGAGAGATTCACACCGACTGGCGTCAGCAGATTATCGACGGCGCAGCCAAGGAAAATCTGCCGATAGAATTCACTTCGGCCGTCACCGACCATGAGGCAAGTGATGCCGCTGGTGATGTACTTGGCGATGAAAACAGCAATTTCTGGCGCGACAACAAGTCGGCCAAAGTTAACCAGATCAGGACCAAAACCCTGATCGAGGCCAGCGATCTTGTGGTGGTCAGATTCGGCGACCGTTACAAACAGTGGAATGCCGCCTTCGATGCCGGCTACTGCGCCGCCCTGCAGATACCTTACATAACGCTGCATGACGAGGATGTCATTCACCCGCTCAAAGAGGTGGACGGTTCGGCAATGGCCTGGGCCCAGACACCCGATCAGGTGGTGCAGGTTCTGAAATACGTTACTCGATCCTAGCTTTATTTGATAAAAGTCCCTTCCTGGTATTCGCGGAAGGCGGTCTCCAGTTCTTCTTCGGTGTTCATGACGATCGGTCCGCGCCAGGCGATGGGTTCGTTGAGGGGTTTGCCGGAGAGCAGCAGGAAGCGCAGACCCTCCGGACCGGCCTCCACACTGATCTCGCTGCCGGGACCGTAAAGCGCCAGTTCCCTGTTGCTCACTGAAGTCGAAGCCGACCTTCCGCTGCCACCGATAGCGTAGAGCAGGACGGTGTGGTCTGCCGGTGTCAGGCGCTGAAATCGGCCGTTATCGCTCAGAGTGACATCGAGATACTCGGGATCGGTAAATATATCGGTGACCGGGCCCCGGGTTCCCTCGCATTCACCGGCTATGACCCTGATGCGGGCCTCGTCGACGACGATTTCAGGGATCTGGGCCGCGGTGATCTCCTGGTAGCGCGGCGCCGTCATTTTACTTTTAGCCGGCAGGTTGGCCCAGAGCTGAAAGCCATGCATTGATCCTTGTTCATTCCCCTTAGGCATTTCCTGATGGACGATGCCGCTGCCGGCGGTCATCCACTGGACGTCACCTGAGGAAATGGTGCCGCTGTTGCCCAGGCTGTCACCATGTTCGACATCGCCCTTGAGCACGTAGGTAATGGTCTCGATCCCCCGGTGCGGGTGCCAGGGAAATCCTTTGAGGAAGTGGGCCGGTGTGTCAGAGCGAAAATCGTCGAGCAGCAGAAAGGGGTCGAAGAGCTCGACCTCGGAAAATCCGAAGACCCGGTTCAGGTGAACACCGGCTCCTTCAAGCACGGGGCTGGCCGAAATAATCCTGGCGACGTTGCGTTCCATGGGCTTCTCCTCTGGGTGCAATAGTTTATGGAATGATATCTTCTCATTATACCATGTGGTCGGTAAGCTAACCAGGGGCCAGGGGCGCTGCGCTATCGGATCGCATTATCAGTGAGCCGCAACCCATAGGAAAATGGTATTTGACGGGACATTGCAGAAGGGTGCAGAATACTTATTATTTCCCGGCGCACAGACGAAGGGCATGAGGACATAACGAGTAGTGTGTCCCCCTGCAAACATTCAATCAGCTAGGTGTTGTGTCCCTTTAGATAACAAGCCATGTCCATACTCAAATACTTCAGAAAACCGACTCTGCAGAACCTGTCAAAGACCTGCGGCTGAGCGGCAAAAGTCGACCCGGTCGGGCTCGGAATCTTACTTGACAGTCTTCCCCAGTCGGAGGACGATAATCTCCTGGTGGGCTACAATACCAGTGATGATGCCGGAATATACAGGCTCAGCGACGAACTGGCCCTGGTGAACACGGCCGATTTCATCACTCCCCCGGTCAATGATCCCTACATCTATGGACAGATTGCCGCCGCCAATGCCATCAGCGATGTCTATGCCATGGGCGGTCAACCCAAAGTGTGTCTCAACCTGCTCTGTTTTCCTTCAAAATTATTACCCCATAAAGATCTGGAGCAGATCATCGCCGGGGCCTTGAACAAGATCACCGAAGCCGGCGCCGTGCTGGCAGGCGGTCATTCAGTGGAGGATGACGAACCGAAATTCGGACTATCGGTGGTCGGACTGGTTCACCCCGACAAATTCTGGTCCAACGCCGGAGCCCTGCCGGGCGATGCGCTGGTGCTGACCAAACCGCTGGGCAGCGGGGTGCTGTTCAATGCCAATTTAAAGCGCTGGGTAAGTGAGTCGGCCATGAAACGCTGCGTCGAGGCCCTTATTTGCCTGAATAAGGATGCTGCTGAAATCATGAAAAAATATGATATTCATGCGGTGACCGATGTGACCGGTTTCGGCCTGGGAGGGCACGCGCTGGAGATGGCCAAGGCTTCCAATGTCAAACTGCGAGTGCGAATGGAGGATCTGCCATTTTTCGATGAAGCGACTGCCATGTATGACAAGGGGATGAGCACCGGGGTCAACAGCCACAACGAAAAACTCATAGCCGCCTACCTGGAGTATGAAAAGGACTTTTCAGCCTCGCAGAAACAGATGATTCTCGACCCGCAGACAAGCGGCGGATTGCTTGCGGCGCTGCCGGCAGATCAGTCTGAGGAACTGGTCAGGGAGTTATCGCAGATCCCGACCCCGGCCGCGGCGATCATCGGCGAGGTGATCAGCAGCGACGGTAAAGCCGGACTTATCATCGCCTAGTCGCCAGGACTTAGTGAAATTTTTCACGGCAGGTACTGGGAACTTTGCCCCTCCGGATCCTCGCAAGCTTCTTCTATGGCACAGCCGTCCTCATCCACCGGAAGCGGCAGAGGGTAATTGCTCGATATTTGTTCTGACGTCTGCATGCCGATCTGTGGCAGGGCGGGCCGGCATTGTTGATCAATATAGTTCTTGATGGCCTGTTCCCCCCGGATAAGCGTCATCGATGAATCCTGCTTGTCGAGCAGCACCGGCACTTCAGAGACACCTAGATGCTTCAGAAAATTCAGGTTTATTTTGGGCTGATAGCCGGCAACCGGTACGGCCCCGGGAAAGGAAAGGCACCATATGTATCGACCGGATTGAAGTCTACGGCGCAGGTGGGGTTTTGTTCCAGGCTGGTGAGCAGTGTCTGACAATGGGAGCAGCTGGAAGAGATAAACAGATAAAATCGTTTATCGAACTTTTCCGGCTGGTACCGGGCCATGGTCCCCTGGTCGAGGGGCTGCGGCTTGATCACTCCGCCATAATAGTCGAGACTGAAACTGGCGATCAGTACCGCCGAGAAAATGACCAACCCCTTGAACGTCTGCTTAAGCCCCAAAAACAGATTGGCCAGGACGATCAGCGAGAGAATAATCAAACAATAGGAGCAGAGTACCTGACTGATGAGAATCTGAAAGGCCAGCAGAACTGCTTCGGCGGCCAGGCCGGCCAGCAGCAGCAAACTGGTAAACCTTAGCCAGAGATTGGATCCCTTCCTGGCCCGGTTCAGCCCGGTTGCGGCAAGCAGAAAAAAGATAAAACCGGCCAGGTTGAAGTATAAAGGATCGACCAGGGTCAGCGAATCGACAATTTTACAGCCCTCATTGAAACAGACGCCCTCCCCCTGGATATAGATGAGCAGGGATTGGACCCCGGTCAGCAGACAACCGATTAGTGCACTGAAAAAACCGATAAGCATAAGAATTACTGGTATTGGGTTATGGTGGCTGAATTTTTTTCTGTCTTAATTAAACATTAGATAACACAGTTGCTCCAAAGACAAGCTTTTCCCCCGCCGCTTCACAGTCCGGGGATGTCACTATGCTGTACATCTTCGGCGGATCAGTCAAGGTAATCTAACTCACCCAAACTGATTTTCACAGTGTTTTGGCCCAATTTGTCGATCTGTTTGCACTACCAATCCAGATTAGGAGGAGGAGGGTCAGAGTATCATTTTCTTGAATACATAGCAGCTGAGCAGATAGGCTGAAAGAACGACCAGGTAACCGAAATTAAAGATGTAGGGGGATTTTTTTATTGAAGTGGAGCGCAGTCTGGTTGCATAGGATATGAAAGCACCATACTGCAGTGCCAGACAGAGCAGGAACAATAAGGTGCTGCCTTTGACGAAGGCCAGCACACCGCCAAATGATGACACCACCAGAACCAGCGTGTCGAGAAATCTTCTCATAGTCCTCCAGGACGAATGGGTTCGGTACAGTACTTTGGTTGTTGACCGAGCCGGACAAAATAAGTGACGACTTCAATTTTTCTTCTGTCGGATGATTATAATGCAATTAAATGGTATTTGTGACTAGAAATATTGCCAATAATCTCTGAATTGTCATATTCGATGCAGGACCATTACTACTCAAAAAAGCTCAACCAGTATTTTCCCACCCGGGTGGACTACCTGCTCTACGCCCATGACGGTAGAGGGCTGGGGCATGTAAGCAGGACTGCGGCGGTGGGACTGGCCTTGAAACGGCTCTATCCAGAGTCCAGAACGCTGCTTATTACCGGCAGTTCCAAAGCCCAGATGATGGTTGGCCGCGGATCGCTTGACTGGATCAAGCTGCCGTCATATCAAACCGTGCTCACCAAAGGCGCTTCTGAGGGAAGAGACGGTGACTCCGGATTCTATAAGTCGGTGCTGGGCAACCTGCGGGCTGAGATGATCGGTGAAATGGTAAAAATTCTCAGACCCCGCTGCCTGCTGGTGGACCATAATCCGCGCGGCAAGCGTCAGGAACTGCTCGAAGCGCTCGAACATAGCGTCGGAACAGGCTGTCAATGGGTACTGGGCCTCAGGGCGATAGTTGGAGAAGACAAAGCAGTATGGTCGGAGGAGACGGCGCGGATTGTCGATGAATACTATCGGGAAATCCTCTGGTACGGTGACAGCAGCGTGCTTGGCGAGAAACCGCTTGCCAGGATCGGTTCTCATTTCAACCATCCCGCCGTCGAAATGGGGTATGTATCCCGGGTGCGGGAACTGGCTCAGTTCTATGCCAATGATACCGACTCCAGGGAAAAGCTGGCCTGGACGATTTCGCTGCCCTGGTTCGACGATCACACAGCCCAGCTGGTCCACAGCCTTCACGAAGCATTGGGCCGAATCGGCGAGGGCCAGGGCAACTGCCATATCTATGTTGAGCAGAGCCGGGCCCAGGAGGTGGGGGACATTTTCAGTTCGCTTCCCCATTGTCTGGTAGAACCGATCGGCGACAACTACATCGGCTCTCTCAGCCGTTCAAAAGCTGCCGTGATTTACGGCGGTTACAATAGCATCCTTGATGTCATGGCTCTTGGAAAACCGGCTCTGGTTGTGCTCCGGGCTACCCGCGACCGAGAGCAGCAGGAACATTTAGAGCTGCTGCAGCGCTCAGTGGGTGAACGAATGCTGGTCATT
>JBPCUV010000464.1:0-7348 GCA_051010975.1 Desulfocapsaceae bacterium | reverse complement strand
GGTTAGGCAAATGGGTGATCTATGTGCAGTGCGACCCGGGCAGGATTGCCTCCTCTGTGATTCAGACTGGCGGAGAATGCTGCAATAAGCATAATCGGTTTGCTGGTTTGTTTAAGCAGATTAAGCTCATGGTCACCAGTTCATTTCTGTTTATTATGTCATTGGTGATCTTCATTGGATTTTCTTCTGATGTTTCTGCAGCGGAGACAGGGGGAGGCGGGCTGGGAGCGGAAGTCGACCCCAGTGCTGAAAACCCATACCCGGATCTGCTTTTAGAAACGGAGGGCGGAGTGGGCGGACCGGACTTGCTCGATGAAGATCCTTACATGAGCGAGCCCGAAACGCTTTTGGGGGACCCTATTTTTGAAGATGATTTCATCTTTAATGTACCTCCACCAGAAATTTTTGATCCGCTGGAACCTCTGAACAGGGCCATCTTTGTTTTTAACGACAAGGTTTATTTCTGGGTTCTGAAACCGACAAAAAACGTCTATTCATATTTTCTGCCGGAAGATATCAGGCGAATTATCGGAAATGCATTTGCAAACGTTGCTGCGCCAATCAGGTTTCTGAACAATGTGCTGCAGGGGGAATTTGAGGATGCCGGTGCAGTCTTGAGCCGATTTGCAATCAACAGTACGCTCGGAATCTTCGGCTTGGGTGATCCCGCTTACGTGGACTTTGATATTGAACCGCGCCTTGCTGATTTCGGCCAGACACTCGGCAAGTGGAAAATCGGTGAGGGATTCTATATCTGTCTGCCATTTTTGGGACCCTCTAACGTCAGAGATTCTGTGGGTTTTCTCGGTGACGTCTATATGCACCCGGTCCCCTATTTCAGCGAAAGCCTTGCTTTCGATATGGCCTATCTCGGTGTCAGCAGGATCAATCTGATTTCGATCAGTCCCGATGTTTATGAAGAACTCAAAAGAATATCGCTCGATCCTTATGTGGCTGCTCGTCAGGCCTATTACGACTACCGCCGCTCGGAAATAAATCCCTGAGCGGCAGAGAAGAGAAATCATCAATATATTGTGGATCATGAAACGACTCATCGCAACGACACTTGTATTACTGCATACTCTGGTTGCTGGATCTATTTCGTTTGCTGACGACCATAGTCCTACCGCTCAACTCCAACCAATGATCGACCAACTCATAGAGATTCTCGATGATGAGGCGCTCAAAGGTGATAAGCAGAAGGAGCAGAGAAGAAGCAAGATCATGGGAACCATTGCCAGCGGTTTTGATTTTAAGGAAATGTCACGGCGCGTGCTGGGTAAAACCTGGAACGAACTTTCAGAAACGGAGAGGGAGTATTTCATTGCCCAGTTCACCAAACTGCTGGAAAATGTTTACATCGGCAAACTGGAATCATATGGTGGCCGTACGGTCGACTTCGTGGCTGAGAGAATCAAGGGGAAACGGGCCCAGGTGACCACCTTGGTACCTTACGAAGAGTCAAATATCCCGATCCACTATATTATGCAGCGGGAAATTGATAAATGGATGGTTTACGATATCAATATAGAGGGGGTCAGTCTGGTGCGTAACTACATGGAGCAGTTCAGGGCTATTCTCCGCACTCAGAAATATGAAGGCCTGATAAAGACCATTGAAGATAAAAACAAGTCTTTTGCCGAGTAAAGTAATGCAGGCTTAGTCAGCAACTCATTTATATATTATTGAAATAATTTTTTTTAGTGACGATCTCTGCGCCGTCGGTAAACCTGCCGGCTCTATTTACCAGATTGATTCAAGCAGATTGGCAGTGCATCCGTTCACTGTAGTTTATCTGTTCGATTTTTTCTTTTTTGAGCGTCATTTTGGCTGCCTTCCAGCTCCACCAAATCACCACATATGCTAGGATTTTCGGGGCTGCTCTGCTTTTCTATTCAGAACCAACTCGTTCATGGCGGGTACATGGTGGGTACCAGAGCATCGTGCCAAATCGGTCGAGTATTTTTTTTGTGGCAATTCTTTGTAATGTTTATTATTGTTTATTGTTTAGCTGCTTGCCTTTAGGAGGTTTCCCGTGTGGGGGGGGCTGACGGAATGAAGATATTGTTCAGTGATCTTGAGCAGTCGGAAACGACCTATCCGCTTGTTGACGACGGCTGGTTTCCGACGGAAGAATTTACCGTTGTGGATGTCCCTTGCGGGCAGACGACAGCGATGCTCACCGGCAGCAACGAAGCGTTGATCAAAGGGAAGATGAGCTGTCAGATTCTTTTTTCCTGCGATCGCTGCTGCGCTGAGGTCAAACTGAAACTTGCTGTCGATTTTGCTTATATCTGTATGCTTGGCAGTGAGGAACTTGAACAGGGGCAACAGGAAACTGAGTGCCGGGTAGAAGACTACAACAGGTTGTATTTGAAGGAACCGGTTATAGATCTTGGCGAGGTGTATCGTGAGCAGGTCTACCTGAGCGTTCCTTCACAAATTCTCTGTCACAAGTCGTGTCGGGGCCTATGCCAGGCTTGTGGAGCGGACTTGAATCAAACCAGGTGTGACTGCGACAGGAAAGAGCAAGACTCACCGTTCGCGATTCTGCGCCAATTGAAAAATCATTAAACCGGTTTTTATAACGGAGGAAATTATGGCATTACCAAAAAGAAGACATTCTCGTTCACGGACTCGCAAGAGACGTTCTCATCATGCATTGACCACACCTGCGCTGTCAATCTGTCAGGATTGCGGGGAACCTAAAGAGCCTCATAAACTCTGCGGCAGTTGTGGTAAATACAACAAATCATCCGTATACGTCATCGATTCTGAAGTATAGGGGCTGACCATGCAGATCGCCCTCGATGCCATGGGTGGCGACCTTGGCCCTCAGGAACTGATAAAAGGCGCACTTCTGGCCTTAGAGCAGGATGACCTGAGAATCACGTTGGTTGGAGATGAAGGGTTATTGAAAGATCTCCTGCAATCCGCGTCCGCCAGCCCAAAGCTGCTCGACCGATTGAACATCGTGCATGCCCAGACGGTAGTAGGAATGGACGAGAATCCGGTGGATGCAATCCGCAAGAAGAAGGATTCTTCGATCATGGTCGCCTTCGATCTGGTGAAATCCGGTCAGGCTAGCGCGGCTGTTAGTGCCGGCAATTCAGGAGCAACTCTTGCGGCCGGCGTCAGAAAGCTGGGTCGGCTGAAGAATGTAGCCAGGCCCGGTCTGGCTACGGCCTTTCCCACCCTCAAGGGACCTGTGATGATCATGGATATTGGTGCCAACGTAGAGTGCCGTCCCGTGCATCTTTACCAGTTTGGGGTGATGGCTTCAGCATTTTCAAATCTCTACAATGTTAAAAATCCCAGAGTCGGACTGTTGACTATCGGTGAAGAGTCGGGAAAGGGCAATACCCTTATAAAAGAAGCCTACAATCTCCTCCAGCGAAGCAGCCTCAACTTCATCGGCAACGTAGAGGGGAGAGATGTCTTTCAGGGTGATGTCGACGTGGTCGTATGTGACGGATTTGTTGGCAACATCGTCTTGAAAATCAGTGAAGGATTAGCGGAAGCGACGATGAAAATGCTGCGTGAAGAAATTCTGAAATCAAGGCGGGCAAAACTCGGTTACCTTCTCGCCCGTCCGGCCTTTGATAATTTCAAGAAACGTGTTGATTACGCTGAGTATGGAGGGGCATTGCTGCTTGGAATAAAAGGCATCGGTATCGTTTGCCACGGCAAATCAAGTGCATTTGCGATAAAGAACGCGATAATCGGTGCAGTTGCAATGGAAAGATTGAAACTCAATGACGACATTGCCCGCGAGCTTGCTGAGGGCATTGACGGCGTTGCTGCAGGTATATAATGGGAACGATTATTCTTGGTACAGGGTCATGTCTTCCGAAAAGGGTGATGTCCAATGTTGAGCTGGAGTCTATTGTAGAGACAAACGACGAGTGGATCAGAAGCCGAACCGGGATTGAAAACAGAAGAATCGGCGGACCAGGTGAAAAGACTTACCAGCTGTCAGCATCTGCCGCCCGCAGGGCCCTTGACATGGCAGAGATGGATGCTAAACAGATTGATCTACTAGTGGTGGGAACCGTCAGCTCGCATATGCTCATGCCCTCCTGCGCCTGTTACGTGCAAAATGAAATAGGAGCCACAAATGCCTTCGCCTACGACCTCAATGCCGCCTGCTGCGGATTTCTCTATGGACTAGATGCAGGGGACAGATATGTACGCACTGACAAGCAGTCAAAGGCATTGATCATTGGGGCAGAAACGCTCTCTTCGAGGGTCAATTGGCAGGACAGAAACACCTGCATTCTTTTTGGCGATGGAGCAGGGGCCGCTGTAATTGGCCACAGCGAAGACAACGGCCGGAGAATCATCGGTACCAACCACCGCTCTGATGGCGCTCTTTGGGATCTGCTCTACATGCACACCGCTCCCAGCCAAAATCCTGACCTTCAGGTGGAAGGTAACCCCGGTGCTCATATCATTATGGAGGGCAGAGAGGTTTTCAAGCATGCGGTTAAGGCAATGGAAGATGCCATTTTCGGACTCTTCGAAAAAACGGGGCTGACCATCGATGATGTCGATGTGATGATTCCCCATCAGGCCAATTTCAGAATTTTGAATAAATTGTTAGAACGCCTGGAAATACCAAGAGAAAAGGTAGTACTCAACGTTATGAACTACGGTAACACCTCAGCTGCCTCAATTCCAATTGCACTGGATGAAGCTAATCGGGCGGGACGGATCGAATCCGGGAACACGGTTCTATTCTGTTCGTTCGGCGGCGGTTTAACCTGGGGAGCAACCCTTCTTAGCTGGTAAAAAGGAGATCTCTGATGGATCGTTTTCTCAACGAAGAACAGCAGATGATCGTCGACATAGCACGACAGATCACTGACGAATTTATTATTCCACAGCGGGCCGAGCTGGATGAAAAGCATGAGTTTCCGCGTGAGATTTTGAATGCCATGGCTCAAGCCGATCTTTTTGGTCTGCCGATACCCGAGGATTATGGCGGATTCGGCGGCAGTTGCCTCGACATATCCCTGGCCCTGGAGGAATTTGGCCGTGGCTGTATCGGTGTTGGAACTGCGTTTGCTGCCAGTGCTCTTGGTGCCTACCCGATAATGATCGGTGGCTCGGAGGAGATGAAACAAAAATATCTACCGGATGTGGCTACCGGTGAGAAGTTTGCCGCTTTCGGTCTTACCGAGGCCAATGCCGGTTCTGATGCCTCGGGTATTCAGACAACTGCCGTGTTAGACGGGGATGAATGGGTGTTGAACGGCACCAAGCAGTGGATTACTAACGGCGGTGAGGCGCAGATTTACACTGTGGTAGCGATGACCGACAAGAGCCGGGGTGCCAGAGGTGCCTCGATGTTTGTTGTTGAAGAGGGAGATCCAGGATTCTCCTGTGGCCCAAAAGAAATAAAAATGGGTATCCGGACTTCTTCCACCACCGAGTTGATTTTCAAGGATTGCCGAATCCCTGCAGACCGAATTATAGGCAGAAAAGGAACCGGTTTCATTACCGTCATGAAGACGTTGGACTCGAGCCGTCCCGGTATCGCTGCGCTTGGTGTCGGCTTGGCCCAGGGGGCCCTTGATATGGCCGTAACTTATGCCAAGCAGAGAGAGCAGTTTGGTAAACCAATCATCAGTTTTCAGGCGATTCAGCATATGCTGGCCGATATGGCTACTCAGGTCGAGGCCGCCAGAGCTCTAACCTATGCTGCTGCCAGACATATTGATGCCCATCCTAAGGACATGTCCAAGGTCTCTTCCATGTGCAAGGTGTACGCCACTGATGTGGCCATGAATGTAACCACCGATGCGGTACAGGTCATGGGAGGCTACGGTTATATGTGTGAATATCCGGCCGAGAAAATGATGCGCGACGCCAAGATTCTGCAAATCTATGAGGGTACCAATCAAGTGCAGCGCAACGTGATCGGTCAGGAGCTGAATAAGGAATACAACCGCTAAGGATTCCTCCTTTCTGCACTCCTATTTTTTCCAGCTATACACAGGTTTCAGATGAAGATAATTGTATGCATCAAGCAGGTCCCCGATGCCAAGGACGTGCGTCTCGATCCAGAGACCAACACTCTGGCCAGAGAGGGTGTTGAATCGATCATGAATCCTTACGATCAGCATGCGCTTGAGGCCGGCGTATTCCTAAAGGAATCATTGGGCGGCGAGGTGACGGTGATCACTATGGGGCCTCCCCAGGCGGAGGAGGTGCTTCGACAGGCAATCTCCTGTGGTGCCGATAAAGGAGTCCTGGTTTCCGACCGAAGCTTTGCAGGGGCAGATACCTGGGCAACGTCCTATACTCTTGCGAAAGCGATAGCCAGTCTGGATGATTTTGAACTGATCATATGCGGTAAGCAGGCAATTGACGGAGATACCGCCCAGGTGGGGCCAGGACTGGCAATGAGGCTTGGCATCCCGTATGCTACTTGTATTCAGAAAATTCGTGAAGCTGAGGAGTCGGCCATTGTCATGGAACGGATGATGGACGACGGCTATGATGTGCTCAAATCAGGGTTTCCGCTGCTGATTACCGTGGTCAAAGATATAAATCAGCCCCGTGTACCTTCGTTGAAAGGAAAAATGAAGGCAAAGAAGGCAGTGATAAAGACGCTGAGTGCTGATGAAATTGGGGCGGATAAGTCCTGTATTGGACTTCCCGGATCACCTACTCAGGTGGTCAAGGTATTTCCTCCTGAGCCGCGCGGGGAGCGGGCAATTTTATCCGGGAGTGTCGACGAACAGGTTGAACAACTGGTCGATCGACTCAAGCCCTATCTGGTGTGACGCGGAGAACTCATGCTAAATATAGACGAAAAGCTATGCATCGGCTGCGGTATCTGTGAAGAGCAATGCCCGTTTGGAGCCATTGAAGTTGTTGATGACCTTGCCGTCGTCGGCGACACCTGTAACCTTTGCGGTGCCTGTGTCGAGGCCTGTGATGTTGAGGCACTGTCGATCGACGACAGCGGCGGTAGGACTCAGGATGATCTGGATTTATACTCGGGTATCTGGGTTTTCTGTGAATTTGTCAGGGGAGAACTGGCGCCGGTTGCTACCGAACTGCTCGGCATTGGCCGCACCCTGGCGAATGATAAAAACGTTAAACTCAGCGCCATTCTGCTCGGATGCCAAACTGGAGAGAGCGCAGACAAACTTATCGGCCATGGTGCTGATGTCGTCTACCGGGTGGATGACCCGGCACTGGAATTATTCACCGATGATGTCTACGAGAAAATTGTATCGGATCTGATTCTTAACCATAAACCTGAGATTGTCCTGGCCGGAGCAACCGCCATAGGCAGATCCTTTATTCCCGGAGTGGCCACCACTGTGGATGCCGG
>JBPCUV010000463.1:0-4585 GCA_051010975.1 Desulfocapsaceae bacterium | reverse complement strand
CTGCGTGATGCCGCCTCGATTGGTATCATTGGCGGGGCCGACGGGCCGACGGCCATCTTTTTGTCCAGTCAGCTATCGCCACGCCTGCTCGGTTCAATTGCCATTGCGGCCTATTCCTATATGGCCCTGGTGCCGATTATTCAGCCGCCGATCATGAAATGGCTGACTTCCGAGGAAGAGCGCAGGATCAAAATGGTTCAGCTCCGCCACGTATCCAAGCTTGAGAAAATGATTCTCCCCCTTCTGGTGCTTGGCATCTGTGCATTTCTGCTGCCCACCGCTGCTCCGCTGATCGGAATGTTCATGCTGGGCAATCTGGCCAAGGAATGTGGCGTTGTCGACCGCCTCAGCGATGTCATTAAAGGTGCGCTGATGTACACCGTCACCATTTTTCTGGGACTCGGTGTGGGCAGCAAGCTGTCCGCCGACAAGTTTCTCAACCTGGAAACACTTGGCATCCTGTCCCTTGGTATGGTCGCCTTTGCCATCGGCACCGCCGGCGGCGTGTTAATGGCCAAAGCCATGAACAGACTTTCCAAAACACCGGTCAATCCGCTTATCGGTGCCGCTGGGGTTTCCGCTGTACCCATGGCAGCCCGGGTGGTCAACAAAGTCGGCCTGGAGGCCAATCCTCAAAATCACCTGATCATGCATGCGATGGGGGCGAACGTCTCCGGTGTCATCGGCTCTGCTGTCGCGGCGGGTGTATTACTGGCTCTGCTGTAATTTTTTCCTATCTCTGTAAAAAGCCTGGGGCCGACCGCTCCAGGCTTTTTGTATTTCAAGGGTCCTAAAGATGATACAGGTAACCGAAGAAGCCTTGACCAAACTCGAAGAATTACTCCGCAGCGAGGGCAGTGAACGATCGGCGATACGGGTTGCCGTCATGGGAGGGGGCAGCAAGAGCCCCGGGCTGGGTCTGGTGGTGGATGAAGCGGGCGATGAAGATATGAGCTATGACGTTGGCGGAATTCCTCTGATCATTGATCGCGGTCTGATCGACTATTGCCGTTCGGTGACCATCGATTTCACCATCGGGGCAGAAGGAAAATGTGGCGGCGCCAGCGGCAGCGGTTTTCTGATCGTCCCCGAAATCCCGGTCAATTTCTAAACATAGCGACACAAAATTCCTTAATCGATCACCCGGATCAGTGTTTCATACTGTACCGAACGGGTATAGCTGACCTCTGGTTTACCAAAACTCATAGTGAAAGCAAGTAAGGTTTGCTCAGGGATTTTTAATGGGATTTTCAGCTCGGGTAGCAGGCCAATCGACATTTTCGCCAGCCCATTCCACAGGGTTCCCAACCCAAGGCTCTGGGCCGCTATCTCGAAATGGCTCAAACTTATAATACCGTCAACTTCAGCCGATGGACTGTCAATTGGTACGGTGGCAACAACCAGGTGCGGAGCCCAGCGAAAAAGCACATCGACCTGGTACATGGTCCAGCCGTTGACAATGTCGACAAAAGATTCATACCCTGCCGGCAGATCATTATTTTTTACCAGTTCGGCAAGGCCTTCGTAAGTCTGTTCTCGAAAGCGATTCATAACCTCCCGCTTCTCGATTACTGAAAAAGATAGACGCCTGTCGTTTCTTCCCGACGGTGCATGAAAGGCCGTCTGCAGCAGTTTCTCGATGACGGTCGGTTCGACATCCTCATCGAGATATCGCCTCACGGAACGCCGTCCTCTTAGAAGGCGATCAAGTTGCAGATACGATGGCATCTCGGTACCGTCAAGCTGATATGAATCTTCGGGCCTGAGCCCCAGAACTGACACCGCTCCTT
Organism: Desulfocapsaceae bacterium; assembly: GCA_051010975.1. Lineage (GTDB taxonomy): Bacteria > Desulfobacterota > Desulfobulbia > Desulfobulbales > Desulfocapsaceae > JABDQA01. Next base: position 2,795 of record JBPCUV010000463.1, on the reverse strand, counting down.
CCGGGCAGACGGCGAGACAATGCTGGCAGCCAATGCAATCCCTGCTCCGTCCGTCGGCGACAAACGGGACAGTATCACCGATTACTAAAATATTTACCGGGCATTCTTTGACACATTCGCCGCAGCGGATGCACTTGTCCTGATCGACATGAAACTGATTTCCGTTGAACTGATCCATAGACATGCCTGGTCGTTGGGTTTCAGGAGTCAATGGTCCCGCCAATGATTTCCCGGTCGAAATAGTTGACCGCCATGCCGCCGTCCACCACTACAGTCTGGCAGTTGATGCCCGAGGCTCGTTCCGACAGCAGAAAGACCGCCGTGTCAGCTGCCTCCCTGGTGCTCAGCGCCCTTTTACGCAGCATTGCTTTCTCAGCAAAAAGATAGCTGTCGACATAGCCGGGGATACCGGCGGAAGCGGAGGTCTTCAGCAGCGATGGGGCAACGGCGTTGAAGCGAATTTCTGAAAATTCCGAAAAACTCTTGGCCAGAAAACAGAGCGACGAGTCGAGAGCCGCTTTGACCGGAGCCATGTAACCATAGTTGGTTGCCGCCATGCGAGTGGTGGAAATGGAGATGGTTACCACCGATCCGCTTGAGCTCAGCAAGTCTTTAAAATTATTTGCGATCGATATCAGAGAAAAGCAGGAGATGTTTACGGCCTGCAAAAAATCGCCCCTGTCGGTCTCATGGAACGGCTTAATGCCCCTGCTGTAATTGGCAAAGGCGATCGAATGAACGATACCGGCCAGTGATTCCACTTTATGTTCCTGCATCCACCGTTCAATGTCCTTTTTGACCTCAACGATCTGCTGCTCCTCCTCCACGTCACAGATGAAAGCGGGGCATTGCGGGAAAAGTTTTCGGGCCGTTTCCTGTCTCTGTTTGGAGCGCACCACCAGGATCACCTCGCCGCCTTGTTTGATCAGCGTCGAGGCGATGGCAGCGGCAACAGACTTTTTGTTTGCCAGGCCGAATATGACAAAATATTTGGCAGAAATGTTCAGATAATCCATAATCTCAAATAGGTGATGATAGAGCGGTTCCTCAATACCGAAAAGAAGCCGCAGTTTACAACACTGCCCTCGGCACCACAAGGGGCAACAAGCTGCCGCTTGGGCTCAACTTGGCGGAGGGTCACCTTGCTTTCAGCCTTTCTTCAAAGATCAATCTATTGTAATTTCCACTCTGACACGATGAATTTATGCATCAATCGGGAAGTGCGAAGAATTTTGCCTCCGTCATCAGAGGCAGCTGGCATTGTCCAGGGGTATATTTACAAAGGTGACGAAAATTGAGAGGAAATTTGCAGATCATAGTGGACGCATGAAAAGACAGATCTTGGAAATAATTTTTTCCCGTTTCGAAAACTGGTCGAAACAATTTGGCTTCGCCTGCAATAAAGGCTGCGCCGTATGCTGCACCACCGATGTCTCGATTACAGCACCAGAAGGAGAACTGCTGCTCGACTATATCATCCCACAGCACGGGGGTGACTGGCTGTCTGAAAAACTTGGTGCTACACCGATTCACCGGCCGCTGTCTCAGACAACCAATGAATATGCCAAAGCCTGTCTGGAAGGCAGGGAAGTGGAGGTTGGCGAGAAACGGCTGGGCGGGATCTGCCCCTTTCTTGTGGAAGATATCTGCACGGTCTATCCGGCAAGACCTTTTTCCTGTCGCTGTTTCGCCTCAACCACCTGCTGCCGTCAAGGCGGAAATGCCCTGTTGCCGCCGGAATACCTGTCGGCCGCCACGGCTGTATCGCAGATCATCGAACATCTCGGCCAGTTCAGCCTCTGGGGGACTTTGGTCGATGTTGTCGCTTTACAGGCTGCAGCAGCCGGCCATATCTCCGACCGCGACCTTCATCAGGAGATTTTGGCTGCTGCCCGCGGCAACTGCCTCACCGCGAGACCGCTGCCCGGCTTTCTCATCGAGGATACAGTCGCTGACCAGATCGTTCCACTGCTGGAAGAGATCTTCTCCACGCCAATAGACGGGCGATCCGTCGAAGATGTGCTCAACAATAGATAATAGATACTAGATAGAGAACTTCACCCTCCTGGCGAGATTCGACAGAAGATTATTCAAACAGCTCGAGATATTTTTCATATCCCTCCTGCTCGAAATTCTCAACATCAACAAAGCGCAGGGCTGCTGAATTGATGCAGTAACGCAAATTGGTCGGCGGAGGACCATCTTCGAACACATGGCCCAGGTGGGAATCAGCCCCCTTGCTGCGAACCTCGGTCCGCACCATGAAAAGTGATCGGTCCTTGTGTTCAACAATGTTTTCCGGTACCAGCGGTCGGGTGAAACTCGGCCAGCCGGTTCCCGAATCGAACTTGTCCAGGGAACTGAAAAGCGGTTCGCCGGAAACCACATCGACATAAATGCCCTTCCCCTTGCTGTTATGGTATTCGTTGTTGAACGGTGGTTCGGTGCCGTCTTTCTGGGTTACCTTATACTGCATCGGCGTCAGCTTTTGCTTGAGTTCCTCATCGCTTGGTTTGGTGTAGCCATTATCACTTTTTTTATCCGTCTCTTTTCCCCAGACGCGTTCTATGAAAGGTTGTCTACCCGATCCTTTTTTGTACCTGGAGTAGTGCACAACATTTTTCAGGTAGTAGTCCTGGTGATACTCCTCGGCCAGGTAGAACGGTTCTGCCGGTACAATCATGGTTACCACCGGGCGATCAAATATTTTCGATTCATCAAGCTCCTTTTTGGACGTTTCGGCAACCGCACGCTGCTCGTCAGTGCTGTAGAAGATTGCTGTCTTATAGTGCTCA
>JBPCUV010000462.1:0-3777 GCA_051010975.1 Desulfocapsaceae bacterium | reverse complement strand
GCTCCGCAATGTCCAGGAATGACGGCATGAACACCGCCGAAATAGACATCTTTTCTATCCCAAAGATTGATCTTCACCCGGCTCTTGAGAGCTTCTAGAGCCTCCTCGGAAAAGCCTGGCTCAACCTGCAGCACTTCACCATCCCAATAGAGACGTGGTGCTTCGACCGCAGTCTTTAGGGGGCGTTTGAAGTCGACTATCTGGCTCATCACTTGACTCACTGCCGTTCTTATCCGCTTCGATCCGCCGCTGCCGATCACCAGCCGAATCTGATCATCTTTAACCAGCAGAGAGGGTGACATCATCGAGCCGACCCGCTTTCCGGGAGGGCTTGAATAGAAACCATCCGGGTGTAGATCGTCCTCCCCCATCATGTTGTTCAGCATGATGCCGGTTCCTGCAGCAAAGTACCCTGAACCCTCTCCATTGGAGAAAGTCATCGCAGCGCAATTGCCGAATTTGTCAGCAATACTGATATGTGTGGTACCCCGGCTGAACATGCGAATCCGTTCAGCAGACCCGCTCGACACTTCGTCACTTTCCATGAAGGCTTGAAGTTGTTCAGGAGTGGTAACGCCTAAGGCTCTAATCTTCTCGACCTCACGCATAAGGGTCACGGTACGCAGCACTTGTCCCTCGTCTCCCCACTCTCCGTTATAAGGTCCGGCCTTCTGGAGCAGGCCAATGGAAAGAGCTATAAGGGTACCGCCGACCGAAGGCTCAGGAGAGGTGAGCAGGTCACATCCACGATAAGGTATCTTCAGTGGTGTCCGCTCATACACCTGGTAACTTGCCAAATCTTCTCTGGTCAGCCAGCCTCCGCCATCTCTCATCTCATGGTCTATGGCCGCGGCAACCTCACCATGGTAAAAACTCTCACCCTGGTCGGTAGCGATGAGATCAAGAAATTCGGCGCAGCGCGTATTTTCCAGCGCATCGCCCTGCTGCTTATAACTCCCGTCAGGCTCATAAAGTTCTCGTCCCTGGGACTTCAATGTCATAATAGGATAAAGAAGTTGCAGAAAAACACCCTGTTGTTCGTTGATCGGGTGACTCACTGCAAATTGTCTGGCAGGCTGCACCACCTCTCCCAGACTCATCCTTCCGAGTCGTTTCTGTATGTGTATTAAACCTTTCAAGGTTCCCGGCACAGCAACGGCCCCAAGGCCGATATTGAAATCCTGGTCAGATCCAGAAAAGCTTACCGTAATTGGGAAAAAATCGGTGTTTTCAAGACAGATCTTCCGGCCCAGGCCCGGAGTATCGACGAAAAAATCAAAAAACAGATTCTGCCCTGACGACTCGTTGTGACCAATCAGAAAACCACCGCCGCCCAAACTGGTCAAGGCAGACTCGACAACTGCCGAGGTAAAACCGGCAGCAACCATGGCATCAAAAGCATTACCACCGGCCTTTAATATTTCCGCCGCTGTCTGGCTTACCAGTTTATGTCCGGAAGCAACGATTGATTTTTCATACTTGCTCATTGCCAGAACTCCTTCTGGACATCCCTGACTACTTGCTGAAAATCACCACTATTATGATAAATTCTGAGCATTTGATCGGCTCCGGTGCCTCCTGAAATAATTGAATCGAGATTATCCAGGTAGGATTCGCATCCGAGACTGGAGGCGTAGGAAGCGGTCTTGCTTTTCAAGATCATTGCCGCCAACCTGAACTTCATTGGATGGTCTCCCAGAATACCCGTGGGATCGACGAATCTTCCTTCAAGGCCGTACCTTGCCGCTTGCCACTTATTGGCCTTCAATAGATATGGATTCAATGGGTTGGACGTATCTATTTCCTCTAAGAGCCAGACCACACTGCTCTGGATAAGGGCAACCAAAGCCAGGATGGAGGTGAATTTGACCGGTAGATCGCAGACCCGAACTTCTATGGTACCGAACTCGGGATTTGGCCTTGTATCCCACCACAAATCTCGAAATCCCTGGATAATTCCAAACCTTTTCAACTTTTCCATCTCATCAATGAAATGCTGCCAGTCCTTCATATATTCGTAAATTCCCGCCAGAGGCAGCACCTCGAACAGTTTTGTACGATACGACATCAGACCGGTATCCTTTCCCTGGTAGAAAGGAGAAGAGGAGGATAGAGTTAGAAACAGTGGAAGATAGGCTTGGATCAGGTTACAGACCCTGATCGCAGTCTCGCCGTCAGGCATGCCGATGTGGACGTGCAGGCCCTGAGATATAAATCTTCTACCGATGATCTGCAGTTCCTGCATGATCTTTTCATAGCGCTCACTTTCGCTCAGTTCCTGGTCCGAAGCCCGGGCAAAAGGATGCAGGCTGGCGGCATAAAGAAGAAACTCGTTGTCAATGGCCAGTTCCTCGGCCAAAGCGCAGGTCTGCAAGAGATCATTCTCAACATCACGGAGATCCGCACAAATGCCGGTCTGTATCTCCAGTATCGATTTGATAAATTCCAGGGACAGTCTTGGTCGTAAAATTTTCGGTGCCTGATCGATTAGCATCGGGGCGAACGGGACGAGGTTTAGATCTTTATTATCAAGAATCTGAAATTCTATCTCGACCCCGAGGGTATGGGAACTGCTGGATCTAAACTCCATTGTCCATTTCGCTCTGTTATATCCTGCTCTCAGAAACCACCGATCGACCGTTGGTATTCAGCCAGCGCCAGCCGGCAGCGGCCAGCCAGGCTGCTCCATATTTTAGGCACTTTTCATCGAAATCGAAGGTGGGGCTGTGAGCAGGACCGACGGGTCCGGGCAGCATCGCCCCGAATCTGACCAGGCAACCTTCAACATAGTGTTGATAAAAAGAGAAATCCTCACCTCCGAGACTTGGATAGCCCTGGGAGATAACCTTATCGACACTGGTTGTATCCCAGGCGGCCGACCTGGCAATCCCGGTGGCTCTGGCGGAGTTTACTACTGCCGGTAAGCCTTGCTCGAAAACAATACCCGCATGTACGTCGTACATAGTCTCTATCGACTGCACAATACGCTTCAGGCCGCAGATGGTCTTTTCCCTGTAGACTTCATCGGTCGATCTGACTGTACCTTTAAGCACAGCCTCACCGGCGATCACGTTATGCACGGTTCCGGCCTGAAAACTGCCTATGGTAATTACTTGTGACTTATTGGGGTCAACCTCGCGGGAGACCAGTGTCTGAATGATCATCACCAGGCTCGAAGCGGCAACCACAGCATCAGAACCCTCATGGGGACGGGCGGCGTGACCTCCTCTCCCTTTAATGGTTATCTGAAAGGGATCGGCATAGCCACAGATTAGCCCCTCGTCGACGGTAATCTCACCGGTTTTGAAGTGGGTATCAATATGACCTCCAAACACCGCCTGAACACCGTCTAGTACACCCTCCCTGACTAGTTGGGCAGCTCCGTTTCCATGTTCCTCAGCCGGTTGGAAAATAAGTTTGATCCTGCCAGGACCGGAGAAGCTTTTTTTCAGCAGGGCAGCCGCTCCCAGCAGCATCGCCACATGACCGTCATGGCCGCAGGCGTGCATTATCCCCTCGTGCACTGAACTATAGGCCAGACCAGTCTGCTCTCTGATAGGCAATGCATCCATATCGGCACGCAAGGCAACACACGCCGCACCGACCGCTCCATTGCCCAGGTTAGCAGTTACTCCGGTACCACCCTGCCCCCCTGTTGACTCAATGCCTAATTCACTAAGTTTTTCTTTGATAAACGCAGCACTTTTAAATTCGTCATAGGATGTCTCCGGATATTTATGAAGTTGTCTGCGAATGCTGACCATCCATGCTTCAAGT
>JBPCUV010000461.1:0-5789 GCA_051010975.1 Desulfocapsaceae bacterium | reverse complement strand
TTTTTATTGTTGCCGAAGGTTCTCATCTCTTGTCTCCATGTGTGTCATGACCATCCATCAGGATGGTTTCGAGCGCTTCGATCCGCTGCTCCATTTTTTCCAGGCCCCGGTAAATTTCCTGGACCATCATTCCCTCGTCCTGACTCCCCTGTTTTGCTTGACCAGAAGTTGACTGGCGCATTCTGACAATCACCAGAATGGTACCGCACAGCAGTCCCGCAAGCGTCACAACTGAGCCGAAGACTATGGCTACGATAAATACGGCGTGCATGATGTTGGCGTAGGCTTAAGGTTGACTCTGATTGTCACTGTCTGCCTGATCATGGTATGCAGCAGCCTTCATCTTGGCAAGTTCTTTTTCAATGTCGTCATCGGCTGCCAGACCCGCGAATTGATCCTCGGCACCACTCTTTTTGCCATAATTTACGAGTTCAGCCTCAGCCTCCATTCTGTCGATGCGAGTTTCGAGGTGCTCGAACCTTGCCATCGTCTCGGAACTGTCCATTTTGCGGATATCCTCCTGGGCGCGTTTGGTGTGCGTTGCCTTTTTGTGCCGCTGAATGAGTATCCGTTTTTTCTCTTTAGCAGAAGCGAGCTTTGTTTCGAGTTCAGTGATATCGTTCTGATATTGCTCTATCAGGCTGCTGTGCTCGACAACTTCGTGATCCAGCGATTCGCTTAGTTCTGAAAAACGACGTTTCTCTATCAACGCCTCCCGGGCCAGGTCATCTCTTCCTTTGTTCACAGCCAGTTCGGCTCTTTGTTCCCAGAGGGTCACTCTCTCGTCTATGTCGTCACGTTTGCGCTGCAGCTTTTTCCTAGCGGCAATAACACCTGCGCAGGCTGATTTGAGTTCGATCAGGGTATCCTCCATCTCCCGGATCATCAGCTTGATCATCTTCTCTGGATCTTCGGCACGGTCGAGCATTGAATTTATGTTGGAACTTACAATGTCTCTGAATCTGGTAAAAACACTCATAATAACCTCCGTTCATGGTAGTGGTTTTCCTGGTTGATTGCAGATCATGTGCCATTTTTCAATTGTTTTTATATATTTAATAATATCAAGCATATAGGTGATTGGGGCCGTGCTTGGCCACGATATTGCCAAGGCCATATGTGCACAAATATGGTTAAAATCACTAATATATGGTATAAAAAGCTATTGCACTAAATTTCATCCCAAGGAACTGCACCTATGGTTGATTCACCATCAGATCGTCAAGAGGCACTTGGACAGTCTGAGATATTTCTTGATTTCCAGGACCGGCTCTCAAGGGTCGCACCTGTCGACCGTCCGGTTCTGCTTTTGGGTGAGCGGGGTACCGGCAAAGAACTAGCGGCTCGCCGGCTTCACTTTTTATCGAAACGATGGGAAGGACCTTTTGTCACCCTGAATTGTGCCACTCTCTCTCCGACATTGATTGAATCGGAGCTCTTTGGCCATGAACGGGGAGCCTACACCGGGGCTGAAGGGCGACGCATAGGTCGCTTCGAAGCTGCCAGCGGTGGCACCTTGTTTCTCGATGAGATAGGCACCATCCCTCTACAAGCCCAGGAGAAGATTCTACGGGTAGTCGAATATCACTTTTTCGAACGGGTAGGGAGCTCTGATCAGATTGAAGTGGACGTCCGGATAATCTGTGCCACCAATGCCGATCTTCCCGCTCTTGCCTCCCAGGGAAAATTCAAGCAGGATCTGCTCGACCGACTCACCTTCGAGGTGCTGTTCCTGCCGCCTCTTAGGAGTCGTGGGGAGGATATCATGTTGCTGGCCCGCCATTTCGGCTCCAGAATGCTCTTCGAACTTGGAATCGACGAAATCCTCAGTTTCTCCTCTGAGGCGATACGATCCCTGGAAAATTACCACTGGGGTGGCAATATCAGGGAGCTCAAGAACGTAGTGGAGCGGGCTGTTTATCGTGCCGGCTCGGGCAGAATCGAAGAGATTGATTTCGATCCCTTTATCTCGCCCTATTATGAACATCATGTCCAGACTGATCAGACCGTTTCTACAGGCCCCGAAATTGAGTCCAGTCAGGTCGATATTCGTGAAGGATTCAGGGAGATGGTCGCCTCTTACGAGCAGCAGCTGCTTCGACGAGCGTTGGAAATAAGCAGATATAACCAGAAAAAGAGCGCAGAGCTGCTCGGTCTAACCTATGATCAGCTCAGGGGATTGCTGCGCAAATATCGTGAAGAGATGGAAGTGTAAGGGGTGCTTCAGTCAAGTGTTTTATAACCATAGACGATTCGTACCGCTGTACCGAGAAGGCAGATCGATCCAAAAATCCAGGCCAGTGCAGGAAAGAAGGAGGGGAAAAGGCATATCAGTATAAAGAAAACGATGGTTTCAGTTCCTTCGGCTAGACCTCCCAAATAGTAGAACCCCTTATCTGGAAGCCGCTGATCTGTCAGGGAACGACGCTCGGCCATGATAGCATAGGCTAGAAAACTGGAGCCGGTACCGACGAAGGAGAAAATCAAGAATGCAGCGGCCAGGCTGTTGCGGGCAGGTTCTGCCAGGGCAAAACCGAGCACCACTGCCGAATAGAAAATGAAATCGAGGCAGATATCTAGAAAGGCACCCCGATCGGTGGTACTGGAAAGCCTGGCCAGGACACCGTCAACACCATCCCCCAGACGGTTCAACAGAATGAAAATTCCTCCCAACAGATAGTGGTGGCGGGCTATCAACATAGCCCCGAAAAGGCCGACAGCGAAAGACGCTATGGTAACGTGGTCGGCTCTTATTCCTGTCCGTTGCAGATAAGCGGCAAGCGAATCAAGCAGCGGTCTCAGGATTCTGAGGCTGAATCGATCAAGCATGATGCTCTCTAGTTTAGCTCAATGTAAGTTCCATCGGCCGAATCGTTCCGGTCATGGGTAACCAACAGGGCCGGAATGTTCATTTTGACGATCTGTTCGAACACAAACTCTTTGATCGAGCCGCGAAGATCTTCATCGAGTTTGCTGAAGGGTTCATCAAGCAGAATGGCTTCAGGCTCGGCCAGTAAGGCCCGCAAAAGGCTGACCCGCGCTTTCTGTCCGCCCGATAATGTTGCGATATCGCGGGTCCCGAAGTCTTCAAGCCCTGCTGCAGCCAGGCTGTCGTTGACCCTCTCTCGTTTTTGCCGGCGGCTCATCCTGGCAGGCAGTCCAAAGGCCATATTGCCGAACACGTCGAGATGCGGAAAGAGCAGATCATCCTGAAAGAGGATGCCAACTCTGCGGTGCTCCATGTCAATACCGTTCAGAGGGCGGCCGTTTAGTGTAATTGTGCCGGAAAAAGAAAAGCCGGGGTCGAGCATGCCGCAGATCAAAGCAAGAAGGGTCGATTTTCCGCACCCTGAGGGGCCCATTATAGTAACGATACTGCCCGGGGAAACAGTCAGGCTCAGGGGCTTGAACAATTGCCCATCGGCGAGACTGATTTTTATTGAGTCGAGTACAAGTGACATGATCGATTCAATTCTGCATTGCCCGGCGTTTTCTAAACATGAGAGCAGGAAACACGATGGCTGTGAGATATCCAGTGAGTGCCAGTAGAAATTGGCTCAAACCGTAAACCGCCATGACCCGTCTGTCGGAACCACTGGCCAGACTAACAGTTTCAGTGGTTATGGTTGCAAATCTGCCGGCCCCAACATACAGGGTGGGAAGATATTGCGCAATTGAAACACCGAATCCCACGGCCATGCTGAACAGGATCGGTTTGGCCAGCATGATCAGTTTTACCCGGAAAAATGTCCGAACCGGACGTCCACATAGAGTTTTGCCCAAATAGCTGTAGCGCTGGTCAAAGCTGCGGTAGGTATTAGCCAGCGTAAGAAATACGTAAGGCAGCACAAAGACAAGATGGATCCAGATCAGTGCCCCCCATGAGCCTTCGAGCTGAAAAATGATCAGCAATATCTGGAGGCCAAACAGAAAACTGATCTGGGGGACTAGCAGCGGCAGATAGATAATCCACAAGGAGCGCTGACTGATCGAGACAACCCTGGATCGTGCCAGGTTTTGCTCATTCTCAAAACAGCCGACAACGAGGATGATGGCCAGCAGACTACTTAATAGCGCTGCAAGTGCGCTGACCGAAATCGGCTCGAGCAGATGAGTAACTGCCGTTGACCAGTTTGAAAAGCTGAATTGAGCCGGAAAAAAATGGGGGAATCGCCAGGTGCGTGCCACCGACCAGAGAATAAGGCCGGCCATGCTCAGAACGTTTACGGCCAGAAGGATCAGCGCGTAGAAGGAGCCGGTTCCGACAAGCACTTCGAAGGGGGATTTGCGTCTGCCGTCCAGAATTTTTCTGGAGCCTATTTTGCGTATTAAGTATTCAGTCGCCAGTGCTGCAACGATGCATGCCAGCGTCACAAGAAAAAGGAGTAAGGCACCGGCAGTCCCGATAAACCGACTGGAGATATCGGGATCATTGAACCACCGGTCGATGAGTACAGCCAGTGTGGGTGGCAGCGAAGGACCGATGATATAAGCCAGGTCGACGACCGAGAGTGAATATGCCAACACCGCCAGCAGTGGCAGCCTGAGCATGGGGTAGAGTTGGGGAATGATGAGCCTTGTCCAGATTCTCAGTCGGTGGTAGCCGAGGCTGCGTCCGATCCAAATGGTTCTCCTGACATCGAGTCTGTTGAGACCGCTGAATATCATCAGCAGCAAAAACGGTGTTTCTTTAAAAATCATGGTCAGGGTCAGACTGATGGCCCACGGGTCTCCGGTCGTTGTCCAGTCGGGTGGATAGGTAAAACCGGATGGAAAGGGTGAAACCGATCTGATAAGCCAGCCGCTCGGTGCGATCAGGAAGGTAAAACCTATTGCGAAGGCGGCATGCGGAAGAGACAGCAAAGGAGCAAGGCTTAGTTCGATGGTGGACCAGAATCTCGAGCCGTAGAGGGTTGCAGCTATCCATAGGGCTAAAGCCAGGGACATCAGGCTGGCACCTAAACCGGAGGTAATGGTGGCTCGCAATGCTCCTGGCAGACTTGGGTGGTGCAGGAGCATTGCGAAAGGATCCAGGCTGAAGTGGTTGCTTCCAGCTGCGGAGAGATAGCCGAAAGCGGGGGCCCAGGTGAACAGTAGACCAACCACGATCGGCAGCAGAAAGACGGTCAGGGCAAGAGCGGGGAATATCTTTAGCCGGTTGCGTCGTCCTGACATTTCACAGACCGCTATCTAGAATAGCGCCTCAACCATTCTTTCTCGATGGCGGCCACCCAGGAAGCATGCGGTTCCAAAATCACCGGTCCCAGCTCCTCAGGACTGAGAGTTGCCGGTCCCAGGGGGATGGCTTCGAAAAGACTGCGTTGTTCTGGAGAAAGTTTGGCTAATCCCAGTACGGTGGGGTCACCCCAGACGGAAGGATCGCTTTTGCGGGCCTGAGCTTCGGGGGACAGCAGAAAGTCGGCAAGTATCATGGCGCCTTCCTGGGCGCTGCTGTTGAAAGGAATTGCCAGGAAATGGGTGTTGCCGATGGTGCCGCCCTTGTGGACGTAGGTTCTGATGCTTTCCGGCAGCTCCCCTGTGGCGATTGCATTACTCGCCTCGGAGGGATTGAAGCTCAGGGAGATGAATATTTCCCGGTCGGCAAGCAGTCGTTTCATTTCGGGAGCACTTTTGGGTTGTGCCTTGCCCCCGCGCCATAGATGAGGGTGGAGTGAGTCAAGAAAAACCCAGAGCGGTCCAGTGACACTTTCGAACTTCCCCCTATCGACAGGTTTGTAGAGCAGTTCACGCTCCTCGGTCAATTCGAGCAGCGCCTGTTTGATGAAGGT
>JBPCUV010000460.1:0-4559 GCA_051010975.1 Desulfocapsaceae bacterium | reverse complement strand
GCTCCCCTGTTGAAGTCGACCTGCCCTCCGATCCCCGAGTAGAAACTGCCGCCTTCGCTATCGGAACTCACCTGGCCGGTGAGATCGATCTCCAGAGCCATATTAATGGTAATCATATTGTTATGTTTACCAATCACATTGGCATCGTTGACGTAATCTGTGGGACGGAATGAAAACGAAGGATTGTCATCGATGTAATCGTAGAGTTGACGAGTACCCATGCAGAAACTACCGATCACCTTACCCCGATCCACCACCTTGTGCTTGCCGGTGACAACTCCTTCTTCGACCAGTTCCATGATCTCATCTGAGATCAATTCGGTGTGTACGCCAAGATCTCGTTTGTTTTTTAGATAGGTGGCCACCGCCATCGGAATCCTGCCATATCCGGGAACAATTCCCAGTCCGAGTTGAATGGTCGAACCATCGGGCACGAGAGCAGCGACAAGTTGAGCAATCTTTTGAGTGATCTCAGGAGGTTCTTCCACGACTCTTTCAATCAGGTCAGTTTCGGCAGGAACCAGAATGTCAAGATCGTACACATCGATAAGAGAATCCCCTCTGGTCCAGGGCATTTTCGGATTTACCTGGGCGATTACCAAAGAGGCGTTCTCGGCGGCACTCTTGACGATGTCAACCGACACGCCAAGGCTCATTTTGCCGCGCTTATCTGGAGGGGTTACCTGGATTAAGGCAACATCGAGCGGTAGTCTTCCAGACCGCAGCAGGGAGGGGATGTCGAACATCAGCACCGGCGTGTAATCTCCCCTTCCCTCTTGATATAACTCGCGAACATTATGTCCGATAAAGAAAGAATTTACCTTGAAGGTTTCGGCATATTTTCGATCAACGTAGGGGGCATCCCCCTTGGTCAGCAATTCGACGATTTCCACATCGGCAAGTTTTTTGGCTTTTCTGACCAGCGCCTCCACCAAAATGATCGGCTCACCACAACCGGTTCCTAAAAACACCCGGTTGCCTGACTTCACTTCTGACAATGCCTTGTTCGGTGACATGAGCATGTCACGATAGGTTTCCTGCCAGTCTTTGTCGTATTCAACCATCGATATTCTCAGCTAAACTGTGGCCAGCGTCAAATGCACGTCGGCGACGACCGGTTCGCGGCCGACATCACCAACGATGAACGGGTTTATATCAATTTCAGTGATTTGAGGGAAATCAGTAGCCAATTGACTGATGCGCTGCAGGCCTGAGGCGATGGCGTTGATGTCGATACCGTGCTTGTCCCGGCGGTTCTCAAGCATCGAGTAGGATCTTGTCGATTTAAGCATTTGGATTGCCTCGGCTTCTGTAACTGGGGCAAGGTGAAAGGCCACATCCTTCAAAACCTCGACAAAAATGCCCCCCAGGCCGAACATCAGCATCGGTCCGAATTGCGGATCGCGGTTCATTCCCAGTATAACTTCCAGCCCCCTGGGAATCATCTGTTCGATATAGATGCCGTCAATCTGAGCTTCCGGCGCCCTTTTGCTGATTTTCAGCATCATCAGATCGTAGGCATCCTCGACAGCTTCGCTGTTGGCGAGGTTGAGCTGAATTCCTCCCATATCACCTTTGTGAATGATGTTTGGAGAGGCGATCTTCAGAGCCACCGGATAGCCAACGCGTTCAGCAATCTCAACCGCCTCTTCCAGGTTAATCGCCAAACTTCCGGTGGGGATTTTGAATCCGTAAGCGCTTAGAATATCTTTGCCTTTAATTTCGCCGATCGTTGCCCTTCCTGTACGCAGCCGTCGGGTGATGATTCGTTCCACTCTTCTTCTATTGACTCTGAAGTGGGTAATCTGGCGAGGCGGCCGATTTTTCCATAGTGAATATTGGTGCATCGCTCTCAAAGCTGCCACGGCCCTTTCAGGGGTGTCAAAATCAGGCAGCCCTGCAGCACAAAGCTCATTTCGGCCGGGCAGCACGTCTTTGCCCCCCATGAAAGAAGCGAGTACCGGTTTTGATCCGTCGATCGCAGAGGCCACCGCCAGCGCAGTTTCAGCTGGTCTGGTCATGGTCTGAGGGGTCATGATCAGCAGGATAGCATCAACGGAATCATCGGCCTGAGCCGACTCAATCGCCGTCACATAACGCTGAGGATCTGCGTCGCCGAGTACATCAATTGGATTGTTAACTGCAGATTCCCTGGGCAGTTTTTCGCGCAGCAGAGTGATAGTCCGATTGTCGAGTATGGCAACCCGCAACCCTGCTTTTTCCACCGCATCGGCTGCCATTGTGCCGGGTCCTCCGGCATTGGTAATGATCAGAACTCGGTCGCCCCGCGGGAGGGGCTGCAGAGCCAAAGCAGCCGAATAGTCGAAAAGGGCCTCAAAATTTTCTGCCTGCACTACGCCCGATCGGCGGAAAGCGGCACCATAGGCACTGTCCTCCGGTGCCAAGACACCGGTATGTGAGGCGGCCGCCTTGAGCCCCGTTGGAGTGACGCCAGATTTCAAAATTACCACAGGTTTTGCCACAGCCGCTTCTTCGGCAGCTTTAACGAACCCTTCACCGGCGCTGATATCCTCCAGGTAACCGATTATGACCTTAGTCTGCTCATCCTTGGCCAGCCAAGAGAGCAGATCGATCTCGTTGATATCGGCTTTATTGCCTATGGAAATCATTTTTGAAACCCCGAGGTGCCTGGTGCTGCACAAATCGAGCATGGCGGCACACACGGCCCCGGATTGAGAAAAAATTGAAATGGAGCCTTTTTCCGGGTAGCGTCCGGCAAAAGAGGCATTAAGATCATGGTGCGTATTAATAATCCCGAGACAGTTGGGTCCCAGCATTCTCACTGCTCTTCGACGGCAGATATCGACCATTTTCTTTTCTATTTCAAAACCCTCTTTTCCAAGCTCTCGAAAGCCGGCAGAAATAACGACAATGGCCTGAACACCAGTGTCTATACTATCTCTGATGGCATCAAGTACCCGATCACGGGGTACCACAATAACGGCCAGATCAATCTGCCGACCGAAGGATTGAAGATCGGGGTAACAGGGCAGGCCGAGAATGGTATCGGTTTCAGGATTTACAACTACGATCTCTCCGTTGAATCCTGAGGCAAGCAGATCGGCCAGTACGTCATGGCCAACCTTGCCTGGCGTACGTGATGCTCCCACAACCGCAACTGAACGGGGAGTGAAAAAGACATCCAGATTCATCGGCTTCCTTTAATGAAATGGGGAATATCAGGAAATTTGAGCCGGCGCGGTCCTTATCCGGATTGATCAAGGTTTGAGAAGGGTAAACCCACTATCTTGCAGATGTTTGTGGACATTTCCGACCTTAAAAGAGTCCACCCGCATATAGATACGGTCAAAACCACTCTTCTGCCCAATCTTGATCAATCGAGTGCACTGCACATCATTTTCTTCAAGGATGGAGGCAATCCTGCTGAGACTGTTGTGGTTTTTGGACTCATCGAGAACAGCAATTAGAGACGAGCCTGATTCTGCAGACCCAAAAAGCTTTTTGTAAGCAGCGGTAAGATCCCTCATCGAAAAGATACCGATCACCACATCATCCTCGGTAACCACCGGCAGCGCTCCAACTTTATCTCGGTCGAACACCATCAAGGCGTCGTCAAGCGTGGCCTCGATGCTGACGCACGAACAATTGGTCGACATGATGTCACCAATTTTAGTGGCGGCCACCGTCTCAAAAATTTTCCCATAGGTGTCATCGTCGATGGCCGTCGACGGAAATGCCGATCTAAGATCCCTGTCGGTGACCACGCCAATCAGTTTCTTTTCTCCGTCAACCACTGGTAAGTGTCTGAAATGATTATCATCAAGCAGACGACGAGCCTCAGGAACGAGGGTGTCTGCTGTTATAGTAAGTGGATCTGCAGTCATATAGTCAGCGATAAACATAGATACACCATCTAAGAATCAAGAAGACGACCAGAACTTCCATTTTCAACGCCTTATTAAATCACAACAGAGCAAACATTTCATGTTTTTAATAGGCGTACGGCAAAATGTAAACATTATAATGCCCCCAAGACACCCTGCACTTTTCGGGAATGGACCTGGGCTGGTCAGATCAGCTCATGAGTGGTTTGCGGAAAGTCGAATGTGGAAAAGTGTCGGCGCAGGCCGAATAACTTTTCGCCAGGCGGAGCTGATTTCTTAGCGTGTAATTAGCGAAAAACTGATGCAGGCCTGGGGACAAAGGGCGTCTCCCCCGCCTGCACCAGCATCCATACAGCCTTATTGCAACGATTGAGGGGGGGAAACTGGCAGAACCTGAGCATCTGGTGCGGTCTGAGGCATAGTCGGGGTTGAAGGCTCGATGTCGAATCCATCAATTTCGTTTTCCTGCAGCCTCTCTTGTTGCCTTTCCTGCTCCTCAAGTTCAGGGAGCAGCATCGGATCGAGTTCGTTCATCTTCTTTTCGACCGTTCCGATATTACCTCGAACCTTATCGGCAACTTCCACATCGGGATATTTGCCCAGGATGTCCCTGAGAACCTGTCTTGATTCTATCAGCAGTTGCTTTCTGTTCTCCATGTCATCCGTTTTCATTGAGCGAACAAATAGATCTGC
>JBPCUV010000459.1:0-8714 GCA_051010975.1 Desulfocapsaceae bacterium | reverse complement strand
GCAGCGCCTCCATAAAAGACATCATCGAGGCCATGGGTATCCCCCACACCGAGATCGGCGCCATCGAAAAAAGCACGGATCAGCTTGATTTCAGCTATATACCGCAGCCAGGAGACCGGATAGATATCCGGGCCTATCCCGCGGGATGTACTCCCACAGAACCAACTGTGCTTCGCCCCCTGCCCCTTTCTTCCTGTCGTTTCATGGTGGACATCAACGTTGCCAGGCTGGCGAGGCTGTTGCGCATGGCTGGATTCGACACCGAATCCCTGCTTGACTCCACAGCTCTGAGCTCCAAGCGTGACATCGCCGAGGCCAGCGCCGCCAGGGGAAGAATTCTTCTCAGCCGTGACAAGGAGCTGCTGAAACATCGTCAAGTCACCTTCGGCAGGCTGGTCCGCACACAGGACCCCAAATTACAACTTGTTGAAATAATAAATCTTTACGGTCTGCACTCAGAGGTTTCGCCGTTTAGCCGCTGTCTGAAATGCAATGCCCCCCTCGTCACCGTTACCAAAGAAAGTGTGGCGCACCGGCTCGAACCTTTGACAAAAAAGTATTATGATAGCTTCAAAAGGTGCGGATCCTGCTCATCCATCTATTGGCGGGGCTCACACCATCAACATATGCTCGATTTAATCAAACTGATCTTGCCGGACACCAGTCACCACTGAGATGCATAACAACAAACTGAAATCACCGAGAATAGAATCGATAGGCTGGGGCAAAATGGAGATAGAATCGCTCGGCCGGGGCAAGGACTTCAAACTGTGGCCGGGTGGCGGCAGGCCCTGGGACTGGGGTGAAACGGGAACCGCCCACTCACCAGGTATTCAGGTCAAAGATGTCGAGGAATTAGTGGCCCACGGCTGCCGAACCGTGATCCTGGCCCGCGGCGTCTTCTCGCGACTGAAAGTCACTGATGAAGCACTGGCCTATCTTGAAAGCCACGACATTGAAACAGTCTCCACGGACACCAAACGGGCGGTTCAGATGTACAATAACTGCATCGACAGAGAGGTGCCCGTAGGCGGCCTCTTTCACTCAACCTGTTAATGGGAGAGTGGAGCAGACTGTCACCTGCCCAGCAACCTGACGATCTCCAGACTCGAAACCACTCCGACCGGTTCGCCATCGTTACCGGATACGAGCAGATGGTTGACCCCGGCCTGATGCATCACCTTCAGAGCTGAAAGTACATCCTGGTCCTCATCAAGCTGCGCGCAGGCGTTTTTGGTGCCTTCGGCGGATATCAGTTCGCATCGGGTCATAAATGACCCGATTTTGGTATCCTGCAGATCCTGATGGTGGACAAGGCTGTGCATGACATCGGTGATAGTTACCAGGCCAAGCAGGATTTCACCGTCCCTGACCACCAGTGCCGAGGCATTGTTCTGGGCCATCGCTTTGATCGCTGCGCCCAGTGTCTCGTCCGGGTCGATTTCAGGATATATCCGGATGATTGCCTCTTTTATTGTTCTGGTACTTTTCATGACCGACCTCCCTGTAAGCCATCATCACCTTTGAGCCGAGGCCAATGTCCGCCCGGCCGCTGATCCTGTCACGAAAAAAGAGCTCAGCCGCCCAGGTTGGTGAACGGCAGCTTCCCTCTCCTTTAAGGGTATCAATTGTGTCCCTCAGTTACAAGGGCAGCCGCTCAGGAACCTGTGCTCCGCGGACTGCCCACAATCGTCCTCACAGTTGAATTGACGCCAATATTTAATTGAAATTTATGCATAAGTGTTTACTCTTAGAGTTGCTTTTCAAATCAGATTTGCACTCCAATTGAAACCGACTCAGGCAGGGTCCAGAGGGGATGATGAAATACTTGCTGACCACTACCATTGTACTCACGGTTGCGCTGTTATTTGGGCAGGCGTCCTTCGCCTCAGAAGATAAACCGATCGTCGTAGCCTCAACCACCCAAATTGCCGATTTTGCCCGCCAGGTCGCAGGTGACAGAGCCGTGGTCAAATCCATCCTGGCACCCGGGGCCGACCCGCACACCTACCAGCCAACCCCAAATGACGTACAGATCGTCCTGGGGGCTGATCTCTGTCTGGAAAACGGCCTGCATCTGGAAGGAAAAAGCTGGATGGCTACCCTGGCTAAGGATGCCAGCAAACCGATCGTTACCGCGACCGACGGGATTAACCTGCTGACCGTCGACGAGGGGGGGGAGCAGATTGCCGATCCCCACGCCTGGTTTTCACCCAGAAATGCAGCCGTCTATGTGAACAATATCGTCAAGGGTCTCAGCCAGATCGATCCGGCCAATAAAGTGGAATACGAAGCCCGTGCCAGCCTGTTTCTCCAGCAGCTCAGGGTTCTCGACTCCTGGGTCCGGGAACAGATCAACAAGATCCCGGCCGACCGGCGGATTCTGGTTACCACCCACGATGCCTTCAACTATTTCTGTTCGGATTTCAAGCTCAACGCCAACAACAACTTTCTCTCCATTGCCCCGGTAGGCTGGTCCACCGGTGCTGAAGTCGGCGCCGGCATTACCCCTGAGCGAAGACGCAAGGTCGTACAGTCGATAAAAGAATCGGGAGCGCCGGCCATCTTCGTCGAGACCACCATCAACCCCAAGCAGATCAGAGAAATCGCCAAGGAGACCGGCGTCCAGATCGGCGGAGAACTCTATTCCGATTCGATGGGGCCTGAAGGGAGCGCCGGGGAGACTTATATCGGTATGATGCGTGAGAATGTTCTGTTGATTGTTAACGCCCTCAAATAGGAGAATCATGCGTTTTCTACTCTGCCTGGTCATCTGGATCATCTTTGTGGGCGGTCTCTATGCCTACACCGAAAAACGTGACAGAGGTGTTGCACCCGACAGGGCCGCTGCACCGGTCGCCGAACAGGTGCAGGAGCGTATCTCCATGGAACTGACCCCGACCTTTTCGGTGGAGGACGACCCCTTTGCCCTGAAAACCGAGGAACAGACCGGGCCCTTCGAGCTTCGTCTCAACGGGGTGGCAGTTGACATCGCCGACCTGCCGATCAGTCGAGGACAAACGCTGTTCATCCGTGATCTCGGGTTTGAGCTCGCCGATCACAACGAGGTCTTCATCAAAGCGAGTCCACCGGTATCGGAGAGCAACCTGACCCATGGAATTAGACTCCGGCTGTTGAATTACGACCGCATCCTGGTCGATCAGACCGTCTGGAGCAGCGGCGGCGGCCTGGTATCCGGAACCGTCCCTTTCAGTTTAAACGACACCCCCGGTACGGATCATGACCACTGATAATAATTACGTAATCGAAGTCGATCATCTGACGGTGAGCTACCATGCCAAGCCGGCCCTGCTCGATGTCAGCATCAATATTGAAACGGATCAACTCGTCGGCGTAATCGGCCCCAATGGAGCCGGCAAGTCGACCTTCATCAAGGCTATTTTAGGCTTCGTCAAACCGGATGTGGGAATAGTCAAAATCAACGGTAAGAGCGCCCAGAAGGCCAAGGGAGAAGTTGCCTACGTTCCCCAGCGCGGAGCGGTCGACTGGGACTTTCCGATCACGGTGGAGGAAGTGGCGCTGATGGGCCGCTATCAGCAGATCCCCTGGTACACCTCCCCTACCAGCAGAGACAGGCAGTCCGCCATGGAAGCCCTTGAAATGGTGCGGATGGAAGATTTTGCCCAGCGCCAGATCGGCGAACTTTCAGGCGGCCAGCAACAGCGGGTCTTCATGGCCCGGGCCTTGGCCCAAGGCAGCGATATCCTCCTGCTCGACGAGCCGTTCGCCGGCGTTGATGCAGCCACCGAGCGCGCTATTCTGGAAGTTCTCGAGCGGGCCAAGCAAGCCGGAAAAACACTGGTTGTCGTCCACCACGATCTGTCCACGGCAGCGGAATATTTCGATAAGCTTATCCTGATAAAACAGCGGCTCTATGCCTACGGCCCACCGCGGCTCGTGCTCAGAGAGGATCTGCTCAGCAAGGTGTACGAGGGAAGATTGAGGATTTTCAGCGACGTCCTCGCTAAGGAGGCGTCCTGATGTACGATCTATTTATTGCCCCACTCACTGAAACCTATTTCCAGAAAGCTCTGATCGGTGGCTCGATCGTCGCCGTGGTCGCCGGCGTGGTCGGCTGTCTCGTTGTGCTGAGAAGAATGGCCTTTCTGGGCGACGCCCTCAGCCACGCAATGATCGCCGGGGTGGCCGGCGGTTACCTGGTCATGAAAATGCTCTTCGGACTCGAAGCCCACGCCCCCGGCATGCTGCTGGGTTCTCTCATTGCCGCGGTGGCCACCGTTGCCCTGATTAGCTTCGTGGCCCGGATTTCCCGAGTCAAGGAGGATACCGCCATCGGTATCATGTACACCGGGATCTTTGCGCTGGGTGTGGTCGCCGTTTCCATGTTCAGACACTACATCCACATAGATCTGATGCATTTTATCATGGGCGATATTTTAGGAGTGGCGGACAGCGACCTCTGGGTCAGCGCCTTCGTCGCCGCCCTGGTGCTGAGCGTGCTGATTCTTTTTTTCAGACACTTTCAGATCGCCACCTTCGACCCCATCATGGCCGCCTCCATCGGTCTGCCGGTGCTGCTTATCGACTATGTGCTGACCATCTGCGTGTCCCTGGTGGTAGTCAGTGCGGTGAGCATGGTCGGAGTCATCCTCGTGGTCGGTCTACTGATAACGCCGGCGGCCAGCGCCTACCTGCTCAGTGACCGGCTCGACAAGATGATGTGGCTGGCGGCCCTGTTCGGCGTTACCAGCGTGATCGGCGGACTGTACCTCTGCGTCTGGCTCGATTCCGCCGGAGGCGGTGCCATCATGCTGTTCTGTACCCTGCAGTTCCTGGTGGTCCTGGTGGTGGCCCCAAAGTATGGACTGCTGGCCCGCTGGCAGCGGATGCACAACCTCATTCCGCAACAACAGGTGGAAGACATTCTCACCACTATCCTGCGCAACGGCAAACCGACCTCGATGAGCGTCATCCTTCAGTATGTCGAACAGGATAAAGGTTTGAAGAAAGCCCTGGAGTCGATGATCGCGGACGGGCTGCTGACGCAGACAGATGATAGTTTCTCGCTGACCGAAGCCGGCGACAAGGAGGCCCGGAAGGTGCTGAAGGCGCACAGATTATGGGAAGCCTATCTGGAATCGATCGGCACCCCGCAAGAAGAGCTGCATCCCACCGCTCATCAACTCGAGCATATCAGTGATACCAATACGGTCGACTATCTCGATGAAAAACTAGGCAAGCCCATCCGGGATCCCCACGGTAAAATGATCCGCTGAGCAGCCCTACTGACGGGGTCTCTCAACCTGCCAACGTCAGGCTACTCATGAAAATAGAGCTTGTGGAAACGTTCAGCCGCCTGCCTCAGCATCTCTACATTTTTCACATCGGTGGTCTGCTTGCATTTCATGGCATAAACCAGCATCTCATGCAGTGCCGCCAGTTTCTTGTCGTAATCCGGCGTATCGAACTTGATCCGCTGGGTCATGAAATATTGGGTGACAATATGCTGCAATTCGTTGGCGTGTTCCTCTTTGTTGGTGACCCAGCGCACCAACTGGTTGGCGTTGCCGCCCTTCTCCAGCTCGACGATTTTGGTCATTGATTTTTCGATGGTGCCGGCATGTTCCTGGATAAGGCTCATACGGACTTCATCATCATAAATACCACAGGGGATTTCGCAGTGGGCAAAGGCGTTAGCGGCAACAAAAAGTAGTGCTGAACTGAGGATGACGAGAACAGACATTCGGTATTTCATGGCATGCTCCTTAGGAGATGTAATTAAAGATGAAAGATCTGAGATATGAAACGGTTCGGAGTCATACTCACCAACCCCTGGCACCGTAAAATTACCATAGGACACTGCTAAAGTTTGTCAACAGCATCAGCACAGACCGCCTCCCCCTTTCCCTCTGCTTGCAAAATGATAATAATTATTGTTATCTCATTTTATGAACAACGGCCTGCCGACATTTTTCGACATCAAGCGATATGCGCTGCACGACGGCCCCAATATCCGGACAACGGTGTTTCTCAAGGGTTGTCCACTGCGCTGCTTCTGGTGTCATAACCCCGAGGGACTGGATACCAGTCTCGAGGTGGTGACGGTGCAGGAGCGCTGCATCGGTTGTCAGGAATGTGTGGATGGGTGTCCCGAGCAGGCGCTTTCCTGGGATGGGGGCATTATCAGGCGCGATGAGTCGCTCTGTTCGCTCTGTTTGAATTGTGTGGAGATCTGCCCCTCTCTGGCTCATGAAGCGGTCGGCTATCAGGCGAGCATCGACAGCATCATCGGTGAGATAAAAAAAGATCTACCCTTTTACGATCAGTCCGGCGGAGGAGTGACCTTTTCCGGGGGAGAGCCGCTTGCTCAGGCCGGCTATCTGATCGAGCTGCTCCAACGGTGCGGCGAGCTGGAGATACACAGAAGCGTCGATACCAGCGGTTATGCGGAGACCGACAGGCTGCTCGAGGTGGCTGCCCATACCGATCTCTTCCTCTTCGACCTGAAAATAATGGACAGTGCGCTGCACGAAAAATATACCGGCGTCGGCAATGAACAGATCCTACAAAACCTTGAAGTGTTAAGTAAAAGCACAACCGAGATCAGAATCAGATTTCCGCTGGTCGGCACGGTTAATGACTCCATCGAAAACGTCGAAACAATGGGCAGGTTTCTCTCCGGGCTGAGATCCATTGAAAATTTAGATCTGCTCGTCTATCACGACCTGGCCGGAGCAAAATATAGAAAATTACAAAGACCCGACCTCACCGGCAGGGCTTACACCGTCACCCCAGAGATCGTCGCCCGGACAAAGCGACTGCTTGAGCAATATGGTTTGACGGTCCATCTTGAAAGGTGACGAAACAGGAGATATGCAATGAACGACAGGATCGCCCGTCTTCGAAAACTGAGTTTCGAGACAAGACCTTCGATTTCCGCCGAGCGGGCCCTGCTCGAAACCGAATTTTACCAGCACAATTATGGCAAACATTCAATTCCCGTCCTCCGCGCCCTCTGTTTCAAACATCTCTGTGAACACAAGACCGTCTATATCGGTGACGACGAACTGGTCGTCGGTGAAAGAGGCCCGGCCCCCAAAGTAGTGCCAACCTTTCCGGAGCTCACCTGTCATTCGGTCGAAGATCTCAACATCCTCAACAACCGGCCGATGACCGGCTACCAGGTGCCCGAAGAGGACATTGATATTTACCGGGACAAGGTCATTCCCTACTGGCAGGGCAGATCGATGCGGGAGCGGATCTTCTCGGAGGTCCCGGACGAGTGGAGAGCAGCATACGAAGCCGGCCTCTTCACCGAATTCATGGAGCAGCGGGCGCCGGGGCATACGGCCCTGGACGGTACCATCTACGAACAGGGTATGCTCGACAACAAGAGGAACATCCAGCAACGCATTGCCAGACTCGATTACCTCAATGATCCCCAGGCAGCGGATAGATACGAGCAGCTCAAGGCCATGGACATCGCCTGCGATGCGGTGATTATCTTTGCCGAGCGCCATGCGGGGCTGGCCGAGTCGATGGCCGGTGAAACGGCCGATCCTGTGAGAAAAGAGGAACTCGAAGAAATTGGTCGCATCTGCCGCAGAGTCCCGGCCCACAAACCAGCCACCTTTCATGAAGCGCTGCAGATGTACTGGTTCGTCCACCTCGGTACCATTACCGAACTCAACGGCTGGGACGCCATGACACCAGGTCATATAGACCAGCACCTGCAACCTTTCTATGAGAGGGAAATAGCGGCGCAAACCCTCGACCGGGAGCGTGCCAAAGAGCTGCTTGCCTGCCTCTGGATCAAGGTAAACAACCATAGTGCTCCGCCCAAAGTCGGGGTCACTGCCAAAGAGAGCGGCACCTACAACGATTTTACCCAGATCAATCTCGGCGGTATAAAAAGCGACGGCAGCGACGGCAGCAACGAAGTATCCTATCTCGCCCTGGAAGTATCGGATGCGTTGCACCTGCTGCAGCCCCAGCCCAGCGTTCATATCAGCAGGGTGACGCCGGATCGGTTTCTGAAAGCGGCAGGCAGGGTGATCCGCAAGGGATACGGCTATCCGTCTGTATTCAACAGCGATGCGGTGGTCATGGAGCAGATCAGGGTTGGCAAAAGTATTGAAGACGCCCGCCAGGGAGGAACCAGCGGCTGCATAGAGACCGGCGCCTTCGGCAAAGAGGCCTACATTCTGACCGGCTATCTCAACGTACCCAAAATTCTCGAGATTACCCTGAACAACGGTCACGATCCGCTGAGCGGAATTAAGGTCGGCCTGGAAACGGGAAAGGCTGAAGAGTTTGGAAGTTATGCAGAACTCTACGCAGCCTTCGAAAAACAACTCGACTATATCGTCGGTTTAAAAATCCGGGTCAACAACTACATCGAGCGGATGTATGCCAAGTATTCGCCTGCCCCCTTCCTGTCAGTGGTGATCAGCGACTGTATTGAAAAAGGAAGGGACTATTATGATAGCGGTCCGCGCTACAATACAAATTACATACAGTGCTGCGGCATAGGCACGGTGACCGACAGTTTGTCGGCCATCAACACCCACGTGTTTGAAGACCGCAAGGTATCGATGGTTTCACTGCTTGAGGCCCTCAAGAAAAATTTTTCCGGCGCTGAAAAATTGCGCCAGATACTGTGGAATAAGACGCCCTTTTTCGGCAACGACGACGAACGTGCCGATGCGATCATGCGGCGGGTGTATGACTCG
>JBPCUV010000458.1:0-3397 GCA_051010975.1 Desulfocapsaceae bacterium | reverse complement strand
CTTGGTCTGTTCTGCCGGAATGCCGGTAACATCTTCAACTGCTTCAGGCGTGTAATGTTTAGCTACTTCGACCATCTCCTGATAGCCGGCCACGCGGGTGCGGATAAATTCTTTATCTTCCCAGCCGTTGGCAATTACCTCATTGACCAGCCCCATGATGAAGGCACAGTCAGAACCCGGCCTGACGCGGACAAACTCGGTTGCCTTGGCAGCCAGTTTGGTAAAGCGCGGATCGACAACGATGATCGGAGCGTTGTTCACCTCTTTGGCGTGCAGGATATGCTGCAGCGAAACAGGGTGATTCTCCGTGGCGTTGGATCCGATGAAGATCATACTTTTAGTATGCCTGATATCGTTCAGGCTGTTGGTCATTGCTCCGTAACCCCAAGTATTGGCGACACCTGCCACCGTTGTGGAGTGTCAGATACGGGCCTGGTGATCGACGTTGTTGGACCCCCAGAAGGCAGCAAATTTACGCTGCAAGTAGGCCATCTCGGTGGAGACTTTGGCGCTGCCGTTGAAATGCAGTGCATCGGGACCGTCGTTCTCACGAATACTGTTCAGCTTGCTGCCGATTTCGTCCATCGCCTGATCCCAGGAGACGGTGGTCCATTTGCCGTTTACCCGTTTCATCGGGCTCTTCAGACGTTTTTCGCTAATCACCATATCGATCGCGCCGGCACCTTTGCAGCAGTGTGCACCGCGGGATACGGGATGGTCTTCGGCGACTTCCTGGCGAACCCAGACGCCGTTCTGAACTTCGGCTTCGATACCACAGCCGACGGCACAGTAGGTACAAATGGTACGTACCGTATTTGAGTTGGTGTAGGGCTGGGTTTTTTCAGCGGCTACCGCTTTGCCCGTTAATTTGGTTGTCATAGCCGCACCGGACAGAGCCGCGGTGGCAGCCGACAGTTTCAGAAACGATCTTCTGGCGACTTTCGGGTTGAGTGTCACCCGCCGGCCGCTGGAAACCGTTTTACCCGGAGAGGGTTTTAGGTTCTTACTGATGGCCATAATTACATGCCTCCTTCTCTGAAGCTTTTGTTCTCACAGACGCGAGCGTCTATGAACGAAGTGATTTGTAATACTTCTTGAACGATTCGGTTTCCTTGTACAGGATTTCATCATCGCCTGTGACCTGCGGTGACGTTTCCGCCCGAGCCGGTTTTATCGCAGAAGCAGTACCTGCCAGTACTGCCGAACCGGCAAGGAGATGCTTAAGAAACGAACGCCGTTCTTTCTTGTCTTTTTCCATCCTTGACCCTCCTGATGAGTTGTTAATCTCTGAAACGGCCGTCAGACTGCCCGACCATTTAACAGTGTTTAGACGACTAAAATTTTCTACTGCAGATTTTCCAACAACCCTAGACTAGATGAAGAAGAGCCAGAAAAAAATCAGCGTTGGTCCTTTTGTTATGTAAGAAAGATGAATTTGATCGTGTAGGACGGAACGGCATGAACATGTAGGGAAAAACCATACAGGAGCTCCAGCTCCGGTGGCTGGCGAGGTTTTTTCAGGTCGTTTGACTCAGGAAGTAGTCACCTGACGATTTCCGGGCGCTGGGCAGGAGAAAAAAAGGTTTCCCTGGAACAAAACCTTTTAACAGCGATAGGTGCCGAGAACCGGCTACTGGCGAGGGCCGAAGTGTTCGTTCTCCCTCCAGAGAACTGCGTGCCTGGTGAGCTCTGTGGCACTTTTGATACAGAGCTTCTGTTTAATTCTGTCACGGTAGGTGCCGATGGTCTTGATTCCCAATTTCATGCGTTCGGCGATTTCCCTGGTGGTGAGCCCTGAGCCGATAAGCCTGAAAACCTCGAGTTCGCGGTCGGTCAATATGTCCACCGTCGGCGCACCCTGGGCGTCGGGGTTTCCCTGGAATTTATCGAGCAGGTGAGACATCATATCGGGGCTTACGTGAATCTTACCGTCGAAAATGTTCCTGATTGCCGAGATCACTGATTCGGAGGCCTCTTTTTTCATCACATAACCCCGGGCACCAGCCCGGATGGCCCGCTCAGCCCATACCGATTCATCATGCAGAGACAGGACGAGGATCGGCAGGCCGCTGTAATTGAGCGTGATTTCCTTAACCAGGTCGAGACCATTTTCCTCGGCCAGGGAGATGTCGATGATGGCCAGGTCCGGCTGGTCTTCATTGAGAGATTTGCGGGCGCTGGTAAAGTCTTCGGCAACGCCGCAGACCGTCAGGTCATCTTCCTGGTTCAGCAGTTCTTTCATGCCCATTCTGAAAATGGGATGGTCGTCAACAATCAATATCTTTTTCATCAGCCTGTCATTTCTCGCGAAACGGAGATGGCCGTCCCCGAATATCCGCTCGATTCGATGCGTAGATCGGCGCCGATGGCTTTGGCCCGATACTCCATGGTGTGCAGTCCCATGCCTTTTCTTGTCGACAGAGTATCAAAGCCCTCTCCGTTGTCAATAATCTTTACTTCCAGCAGATCTTTGTCGTTGTGCATGGTAATGCCGATATGATCAGGTCGGCCGTGCCGTGCCGCATTTACGGCTGCTTCTCTGATTATATAATAGATGTGCCCGGTGATGCTGTTGTCAAGGTACTCGGCAGCACCGCTGAAGGACAGTTCACACCTGACCCCGAACATGGTTTCGACTTCCACCGCCAATTCTTCGATTGCCGCTTCCAGACCGTTTTCGATGATGTGGACCGGATAGAGACCCCGGGCCAGACGGCGGGTCTTTTCGGTGGCATCAACGATCAGCTCCCGGATCGATTCGAGCTGTTCGGCCCGTTTGGGATTTTCCTTTTCGAGGTTGCGCTTAAGGGCTTTCGAGAGCAGTTCGACGCCGCTTAGATGGGAGCCTAAATCGTCATGCAGGACTCTGCCGATATTGGCTCGCTCCGCCTCCCGGACGGCCATGATCTGCCGCTCCAGCCTGCCCATTTTCTTTTCCGATCTGGTTTTCAGTATGTGCAGCCACATACCGTCGAGAACCATGGTCATCTGGCGGACGTCGGCCTCATCGTAGTCGCTGGCGTTGTTGCAGACACCTGCCACTAAAACGATTAAGCCGCTGTTGTAGACGGGTACGTCAATATGCCTGACTACTTTACCCTTATACGGATAAAGCTGGGACGTGTCTTGTTTCTCGCAGTCATTGCAGATTATCGCCTGCTGGTCCAGAACAGCTCTCCCTGCCAGACCTCCTTTTTCTACGCTGCTGGAAAGATCTCGTTTGTTGGCGTAGTGGACTTTATCGCCGCCCGCCCTCTGGTGCGAAATGATCGTAACGTGACGCTGCGGCTTATTGACCAGGGCCAGGTAGCCCTGCTCGGACCGGGTTATTTCGACGATGCG
Source organism: Desulfocapsaceae bacterium (assembly GCA_051010975.1). Lineage (GTDB taxonomy): Bacteria > Desulfobacterota > Desulfobulbia > Desulfobulbales > Desulfocapsaceae > JABDQA01. Next base: position 55 of record JBPCUV010000458.1, on the reverse strand, counting down.
TTTAAGGGTGAATTCATATTTATCCTTCAACGAATAATCGTCCATCATGCCCAGC
>JBPCUV010000457.1:0-6040 GCA_051010975.1 Desulfocapsaceae bacterium | reverse complement strand
CGATGAGACTCTGATAGAAAGGGCACTGGCTGATGTCAAAGAGCTGATCGAGCTTCCAGACACCCCGCTATTCAGCAGAGTACTGCGCCCTTCCGGCGCTATTCCCCAATTGGAAAAAGGCTACGGTCGCCTGCTGCAGTGGCGGCACGAACTGGTCCGCAAGAATCCCGGACTTTATGTATGCGGCTTTGGCTGGGAGGGGATTGGTCTCAACGATATGATCAAGACCGCCTGCTTGGTTGGCGAGAAGATCATCTCCGAGGAACTACAGACCCGGGAGCTGGCAGAGGCCAAAAAGGTCTATTTCTAATCAGGTTTGTGGTGATCAGAGCTGCTTCAGTTTGTTGCTGAGAAGCTTCAATTGTGAGGCTATTGAGGTGTCGTGCCTGTTTAGTGTGCCGACCACTTTCACCGCATGCATGACGGTGGAATGGTCACGGTTAAACAGCTTCCCGATTTCAGCCAGGGTCTCTTCCGTATGCTTGCGGCATAAGTACATGGCCACCTGTCGCGGCAAGGCGATCGCCCGTTTTCTTGATCTCGAGCGCAAGTCATCAAGACTGAGCCTGAATTGAGCAGAGACCAGTTCGCTGACAGCCAGGGAGGTCACCTCGGGTCTAGAACCGGTGAGAAATTTTACCACCTCTTCAACCAGTTTCTCATCGACCGTGTTGTTGTTGAGTGCTGCCCGGGCACCAATGGCGATAATGGTCGACTCTATTCTGCGAACATCCCCCTTTACATGCCTGGCAAGATAATCGATAAACACCTGGGAAAGAGCGATATCTTGCTGCTGGGCTTTTTTACTGATAATCCGGCGACGGGTTTCCAGGTCGGGTTTTTGAATCGAAGTGACAAGCCCAGAGGACATCCGGGAAATGAAATCATCGTCGATTCCCGTGAGTTCTCTCGGTGCGGTGTTGGCAGTCATGACCACCCGTTTGCCCGACTTGATCAGACAGTCCAGAACTTCGTTTAGCTCTTCCTGGGTTTTGTTCTTGCCGGTCAGGCTTTGCATATCCTCGACCAGCAGGACGTCACACTGTTCCTGATACTTGCGTTTGAATCGGTCCATCGCGTTGGTCTTGATGTTCATGACCATTTCCGAGGCGAACTGCTGGGCGGTCAGATAATGAAGCCGGACCAGTGGCTGGGTCTCGAGCAGTTGATGGGCGATGGCATGGGTCAGATGGGTTTTCCCCAGCCCTGTACCGCTGTTGATATAGAGGCAGGGGCCAATGGCGTCATCGAGCAGCGACATCGAGCGGCAGGCTGACTGGGCCAGGATATTGGACTGACCAACCATGAAATCATCAAAAGTATAGCGCGGGTGAAGGGCGCGCACCGCCGATTTACCCTCAGGAACTGACGGCAATCGCATTTGCACCGGTTGCGCATCGGCAGGTGGCGGCCCACAGTCTCTGACCACAACCGTCTTAACAGAAGCATCAATCTCCTCGATTTTCCGGCTGATCAGGTCGAGATAGTTTTGATTTACATAGGCACCAAAGTAGCGATCTGGGCATGACAGCACAAGCTCCGAGTCATCCTTGCAGTGCAGATCGAGTGGTTCGATCCAGAGACTGTAGACCGACTCGGACAGTACATCCTGTAACGCTGTTTTCGCTTTTTCCCAGACCATCATCACACGCAAAACGATAAATAATCGCTATTTCAGGCCATTTGACCGGAAACAGATCTGAAATCATTTAAAGTGGGATTAATCATAACCCCACCGGTAACAAATACATAGACAGGTTCCAACAACAGAGGTGTTTCTCTCCAAGAACACAACCAAGGAATTAGAATATGTCTGCTGATAAACTCTATTTTGAAGTTAAGGTCAAAGACGATTTATCAAGATTTTTCCAGGATGAAGGAGTGTTACCAACATTGCTCTTAAAGACGCAAAGGCGCTGGGATCACGACCGTACCGGTCGTCAATCTTTTGTTCTGAGAGGATTTGAAAGCACTCGAGTTTTTCAACGCTATCCTAACATTTTAGAAATATAACGAGCTACTTTTCAACAACTTAATAAAAATATTAAATTCAATATAATGAGAATTAATTGTAAATATATACAAATTACTTAAAATTTCTTTTCCAAATAACGGCGCACTTACTATTCGCGGGCTTATCCAGCCAAAACCGGTACAAAAGTTTTTTTAAATAAAAATTTTTGTACCTGGCAAACGATTATCAGGCCCGGGCGCAAGTTAAAACGTCTACGATTTTTGCGCCATTTTCCTTTAAAATCAAGCTACACTCAGACACCGTCGTGCCGGTGGTGAAGATATCATCGACCAGGCATATCCTCCTGCCGGCCAGGTCTGCATCTGGTCTCACCCTGAATGAGCCGGCAAGATTTTTCCTCCTGTCAATCCCGCTAAGCGTACTCTGGGCAGGTGTTTCTTTAACCTTTATCAGTGCAGTCGGATTGATTTTCGCCGATTCTTTGAAAAAGAACAAGCGGGCCAGCACCAGTGCCTGGTTCAGGCCTCGTTTTTTCAGGCGGGTAGAAAAAAGCGGTACAGGAATAATGAGATCATAATCCTTTTTAATATACCGGTTACCGCCTTCAAAAAAAACACTGCGCAGCCCGGCCACAGTCCTGGTATCGGCCCTGAACTTAAGTTGCTGCAGCAAGGTGCGAACAGGATCACGATAGTAGACGAGGGATCGGGCCGAATCAAATACCGGTCGCTGCCGCAGACAGGAACTGCAGAACCGATCCTCTCCACCACCATCGGCGCTCAAGCCGATTCCGCAGACTGGGCATAGCGGTGATTCTATAAAGACCACGAGTGCTGCACAGGAGGAGCAGAAATTCCGGCTATTCTGCCTGTGGATAGGATCACCGCAGCCACTACATCTCGGGGGAAACAAAATCTGGAGCAGGTTTTCCCCGATTTGATTTATCATATTGCTCCTCTATCGATTCTTGCTCCTCAACTGGTCGGTGCAGCGTTTTATTCTGGTCGGCCCTCTTTAGAAAGTTATCGACTTCTCATCTATCCTTTGCGGCTGGGAGAGACCTGCACCGCGTTGCATTTTTCAGCAAACATGGCATAATGTTTTTTTCAGATTCTCATTTATATTTTCATTTGATTATCAAGCTGATATAGCTGGATTAGGATTGCTGCGAAAGCGTGGCTCATAACTGCAAAAGGAACAGCACATGACTGCACGAAGAAACTTCTCGAGGATTTTCCCATCCGCGTATCGAATCTTTTTTTCTATTGCTGTTACCTGCTGGGTGGCAGCCTTCTTTGTGGCTGCACCTGCCTCAGCAGTTGATCAAAATACCGCCTTTCTGCCATTTCAGATCATTGCCCAGAGCGTCGATGAGAGTTTAACGGCAAAAGTTGACGACAATCTTACCAATGTACTTATGCGCAGTAATTTTCAGATGCTGGACCGGACCCTGGCGGAAGATCTGGTCGATTACGATAAATGGCCACCCGATACCAAGGCTCTTGACTCCATCGCTCAAAACACCGGTTTGGACAGCGTTGCCGCTGGCTCGGTCACAATCATCGGCAGTCAGATAAGTATCGATGTCAAAGTCTACGATGTGCTCGACCCAGAAAATCCTAAATATTTTTACGAAGAAGCCGGATCTATGGCGGAACTTGGACTGATCATCGATCAGGTAATGGACGAAGTCATCACTTACGCGGAACGAGACCAGTTCATCGGAGTTATCGCCCCAGACGGCAATACTCGCATCGACTCTGGTGCGATCCTCAGAAAGATCCAATCCAAGGTAGGTGACGTCTATGACCCTGCGATTTTACGCGACGACCTCAAAGCAATCTACGCACTGGGTTATTTCGATGATGTTCAGATCGACGTCAAAGATGGTGACAGCGGCAAAATAGTTACTTTCAGAGTTGTCGAAAAACCGGCGATCTCTTCGATCAGTTATTCGGGTATCGACGAACTCGATGACGAAGATGTCACTGAAGTCGTCGGCATAAAGGAAAACTCGATTCTTAACCCGGCCCGGGTCAACGAGGCGGCAGCGGCAGTACAGACATTGTACAAGTCGAAAGGATACTACAACACCACTGTCACCCCCAATATCAGTTACCCGACTCCCGAAACCGCTGCGGTTCGCTTCGTAATTGAAGAAGGCAAAAAGATCTACATCAAGGAGATTGGTTTCGAGGGCAACAGCAGCTTTGACAGCGACGATCTCGAAGACGTCATCGAAACCTCGACCAAAGGATTCCTCTCCTGGCTGACCGAATCGGGGCTGCTCAACCGGGATCTGCTTGAGCAGGATTCGGCCCGAATTGTCGCCTTCTACAACAACAACGGCTATCTTGAGGCCAAAGTCGGCGAACCTATAATTACCCAGGAAGAGGAATGGCTTTATATCAAATTCATAATAGAGGAAGGTCCCCGTTTCAAGGTCGGCACCGTTAACCTCGAAGGCGACCTCATTGCCGACAAGGAAGTTTTCCTTGGTATGCTTTCAATCAGAAGCGAAGAATATTTAAGCCGCAAAACTCTGCGCGAAGACATCATGGGGCTTCAGGATTACTATGCCGAACAGGGCTATGCCTTCGCCGAAGTCCGCCCCATGATGGATATATCTGAGTCGGGCTCACGGGTCGACATCACCCTTAGCGTCGATCGCGGCGATCTGGTCTATATCAACAGGATCGCCATCCGGGGCAATACCAGAACCCGCGACAATGTAATCCGGCGCGAATTGGAGATTGCCGAAGGCGGCGTATTCAACACCAAAGGCATCAGGGACAGTTCCAGAAATTTGCAGCGAGTCGATTTTTTCGAGGAGGTCAATATAACACCTGAACCGGCGCTGGATCCCTCCAAAATGAATGTCACGGTCGATGTCAAAGAAAAAAGCACCGGCCAGTTCAGTATCGGTGCAGGCTACTCTTCTGTGGATAGCGTGATCCTGATGGGCGAGATATCTGAAAACAACTTTCTGGGCATGGGCCATCGACTGTCTTTGAGTGCTAACGTCGGCGGCAGCAGCAGCAGGTTTAATTTGAGCTGGACCAACCCCAGAATCAACGATTCTCAGGTATCAACTGGTGTAGATCTATTTAACTGGACCCGGGAATATGACGATTATACCAAGGATTCCAAAGGTGGTGCCCTCCGCTTCGGCCATCCGCTCTGGGAAAAGTGGCGTATGTATGAGGCTTACAGTTATACCGATACCGAGTTGACCGACGTGGACGACGATGCTTCCTTTATTATCAGGGAGTCGCAGAACGTACCCGTTACCTCCGCAGTCAAAGTTTCCTTTACCAGAGACTCCAGAGATCGCCTGTACGGCGCCACCGAAGGTTCGAGAAATTCATTATCCCTCAAATACGCCGGTGGACCACTTGGAGGAGATTCCCAGTTTACCAAAGGCGAAGTCAAGTCAAGCTGGTATTTTCCTGTAGTCTACGGCACAGTCTTTCATATCCTCGGTGCCGCCGGTCAGGCCTGGGAAAATGAGACGGGAAAACTGCCGGTATACGAGCGCTTCTATCTGGGTGGCATCAATACAATCAGAGGACACGAATTCGGCAAGGTCAGTCCGATCGATCCGGTAACCGGAGACCGGGTCGGCGGTGATCAGATGTGGTATGTCAATTCAGAAATCGTCATACCTCTGCTCAAAGATCAAGGTTTCTACGGGGTGATCTTTTTGGATGCCGGCGACTCCATCGCCACCGAAGTCGATTGGGACAGCGCCGATGTCGCTGTCGGCACCGGTCTTGAGATTCGCTGGCTTTCCCCGATGGGGCCTCTGCGTCTAGTTTGGGGTTACAATCCCGATCCGCTGGAAGACGAAGACCAAAGTGTCTGGGATTTCAGCATTGGAGGGGCATTCTGATTCTGATTCCCCGACTTATTCAACATCAGGTGCCGGCTGCGTTACTGCAGCCGGCGCTTTTTTTTCATGACCCGACTTTCACCACTACTTAACCAGGACGCCCGCATCATCAGCGGTCTTAGAGGATCTGCAGTTGCCTGGTTCTGTGCAAACGCCGCTCCCGACAGACCTGT
>JBPCUV010000456.1:0-4874 GCA_051010975.1 Desulfocapsaceae bacterium | reverse complement strand
GCGATCCTGGTCACAGATTCATCCGGACACGGCCTGGGGGTAATTTCCAAGACCGACTTGATTTTAGCATACAACCACGGTGTTTCTCTGGAGACTCCTGCCTCAGAAATGATGTCAGTCCCAATTCGCAGCTGCAGGGAAGACGATATGCTGGAGGAAGCCATCCGTACCATGATCTTCTCAGATGTGCATCGGCTCTTTGTGAAAGCTCCAAACGCTCACGACTACAGTGGTGTGTTTTCACTCACGGATGCGGCCAGAAACAGATCGGGATCGTGCCTGGCATGTATCACCAGCAGAATCCAGATAACTCCTTCATGACATACAAGTCTGCCAGAAGAGATGGGCAGAACTGATCCGGTTAATCTAGAGTATTAATCATTTAATCTGACGGGGATCAATCACCATACCCCTCCGAGCAGACAATCGATATAGTCTGTACACAGATGCCACAATAAGCCTACAGACAAAGCACGTATTATCCAGGAAGGAATCATCAAAAGGCCACAATAGAATAATGCAGCCCAGACGGTATGGAGTGGATGGAACCCAATGCTGCAACGGCCTGGATCAAAAACAGGAACTGCCAAAAGATGGTCAAGATCAATGAACATCGTAGCCGTCATGATAAGTCCGGCCTTGAACCAATTCTCTTTCCACAACAGTCTGGAAAAGATAAATGGTACCAGGAAGTGGTTCGAATAATGAACAATATGTCTAATAATTTCACTAGCCGATTCCAAATCTATATGAGTCCTCTTAACGAACTGACTTGTTAAAATGTAAAAATATACCGTTCAGTTATGCCATGTCGTTCAAGGGCGTAATACTTACAGCGATAAGATTACGATGACAAGGACTGGAAAGAAAAGGTAATTGCTTTTACCAATCATACTTGATAAGCAGTCTCTTTATACATAACGTGACGGACAAACCCGCTTCACGCTTCTTATCCTTTGAGCGAGTGCTGCTTGCTGTAGCTAAGGGCAAGTTTCCCGATTCCTTTTCACTATCCGAATCTGGTTTTCCCATCTCTTTGAGGATCTTCTGTCGCGAAGATGGTTCCATCATTATTTTTTTGAACTATTGGTCTTTAGAATTTTATTGTAAATCGCTAGCTCTTCTATGGAGAAAATCATGACACAGGCAAAGAACGGTGACAGTGTAACATTGCATTATACAGGTAAACTCAACGACGGAACGGTATTTGACTCATCTGAAGGACGGGATCCTCTCCCTTGTACTCTTGGCAGTGGTCAGGTCATCGCCGGTTTTGAAGAAGCAATAATTGGTATGTCGGAGGGTGAATCAAAGACTGTAACGATTCCCCAGGAGAAGGCCTATGGGCCATACGATGCTCAGAAAATAATTAATTTCCCCATAGACCAGGTACCACCTGATATCAAGCCAGCAGTAGGAATGCAGCTGCAACTCCAAAGTCAGGATGGACAGCCGTTTACCGTGCGGGTGACAGAAGTCGCCGAGCAACATGTAACACTTGATGCTAATCCTCCTCTGGCCGGCAAGGATCTCATTTTCGACATACAAGTGGTATCTATCAAGGAGTGATCAAGGTACTTTTTCACGATTAGCTCGGGTGTTATAGCTCAGCTCTGACATACCCTTGTCGGAGATGCATAGGGTTGCGCTATCACCCGAGTCGAATAAACCTGCCCCGGCCTACCCACATCCAAGTGGCCAATGAACTTTCTCTAGATCCCATGACAAGGCAAGGATCAAGAGTCCTTCTCTCTATCTTCATTCCCCTGACATTTTAAAGCCGGTCTGTGGTTAAACAGCCTGCATCACCACAACCGTCATGTCGTCGTATTGCATTGCACCGGCTTGATGGTCTCTTACTGTTTTGATTAGCTCGTCGCATACCGCAGAAGCAGAAGGATTATCCATCTTACCAACAACTCCTACAAGCCCGTCATATCCAAAATTCACATTTTTTCGGTTAGGCGCATCAGTTATCCCATCGGAGCAGAGCAGCAGCATGCTGCCCTTTGAGAGTTCAACCGTCTGTTCGTCCAAGGCTATCTCTTCAATTATCCCCAGGGCCTGGCCTTTCGCTTTGGGTAGGCGTTGAACAGAGCCCTGGACATCGAAAAAGATCGGCATTTCATGCCCGGCGCGCACATACTGAAACTGGTGGGTTATCGCATTCAGTACCCCGAATAAAACGGTCACGAACATCTCCTTATCATTCATATCCATGAGGTGGCGGTTAACGCTTCGCAGCACCTTCTGGACAGACCGACCTGGATGGGCCTCGGCACGCAGCAAGCTGCGGACCATGGCCATGAACAGGGCGGCCGGTACACCCTTGTCGGAGACATCACCAACCGCAATACCAAGCAAATTTTCTCCAAGCGGGATAAAATCGAAAAAATCTCCCCCCACAGATTTGGCCGGAAGCATAGCCGCACTGAACTCGTACCCTGCCAGGCGGGGAATCGAGCTTGGCAACATGCTTTTCTGTATGTCACCCGCCACCGACAGCTCATATTCCAGCTTGGAGAGCCGCTCAATTTGCGACACTTGTTCTGCAACACGAGTTTCCAAATCGGCGTTCCATTCGGTGAGTTCTTTTGCCTGTTCTGCCACGCGAGTTTCAAGTTTTATATTCCAGTCGACAAGCTCTTTGGCCTGTTCCTCCACCATTCGGCTTTTTTCCTGGATCTCGTTGAAGAGCCTCACATTTTCGATTGCAATCGCGGCTTCGTCAGCAAAGGTCTTGATCAGTTCAATCTGCTTTTCTGTGAGTGGGCGGACTTCCATCCGGCGGATCAGGATTGCCCCAATCGCAACCCCTTCTCGAAGCAAAGGAGTGACAAACGTGGTTCGATGGCCGAACTCCTGGGCAAGGGAAGCGCCCAGAGGAAATTCGTCTGAAGCGGTCTGTAGGTCGTATACATGGATTGAGCGACGGTCAACTACCGCTTGTCCTGCCACCCAGTCACGGTCTATCTTTTTTACTGTACCGATCGGCCATAATGGATTCGTTCCATGTTTTGCCACGAGGCGAAGCGCATCTCCCTCAACCTTAAATATTTCCGCATCGTTCACATCGCACAACCGTGCTGCATTTTCGGCTACGGTCTCCAGAATCGAATCGACATCCGATGGAGAGTTGGAAATAGATCGCAAAATTTCGCTTATCGCTGTTTTCTGCTGTACCGCTTCAAAGAGTTCAAGTGACTTCTGTTCGGTTTCTTCCACATGACTTTCCAGCGCTGGTTCTATGAAGGAGTGACTCCCTATGAGCAAAGATTTGATCTCATTATTTGGGAGGGACAAAAAACGGCTGGATTCTGCTGTTATGATCGAGGAAGTGAGTACACAGTCGCCATACCCCATCCAACCGAAATGGTCCCCGGGGTCATAGTATGACAGCACCTGTTCATTACCGTTTGAATCAATTTCAACTGCTTTAGCCCGGCCTTCAAGAACTATATACAGAGCGTCGCTGCAACTTCCCTTTTCCAGGACGACTGTCTCTTTCGGGAGAGCATGGGTGACGGTTTTCTCCAGAAATATTTTCGACTCTGTCTCTGTCAGCCCCAAACGAGCTAAGAAGATTTCCCGATTCTTGGTCATCGCCGCACACCTGAATGAAATTTCTACCTACCCGCTGCGGTCGGCGGAAAGTTGTAAACCAAATCAATGATTGTGGCGGCGGAAGATTCGTGTTTGAGAGTAGTTTTATGTTTGGCGAAACATTGAAAAATATGGCGCCTATTGTTTTAAAAAAAGCCAGGAAGATAAATAACCCCGAAAATACGACACTCCATACCGCATGCCACATTGTGGTATCATTAAAGCACAATAAACTTGTCAGGTCAAGTGTCAAATCAAACCAAGTGTTAGGAGAGGGATATTACTTCACCTAACCATTAATGACTGTCAGCAATGAGCCGACTGATAATCGGGGAACAATGGGAGCCAGGTTGGAATTGTTCCTTAGCTTCAAATAGATTACCTTCTGACTATGCAGCTATGACCAACATTTTTTTACTAAATAGAGGAAATCTGACGATGCCATTGACGTTAAAACGGTTGTTTCTGGTAATTGGTATACTGATAACACATTTGATGAGTAACGGGGCAGCACAGGCCCAGAATACAGAAATCTATTCACCAGAACTATTAGCAATGCAGGGTCGCTGGGTCCGAACTGATGCCCCATATATTATTGAAATACGACAAAACGAAAACAACAAGTTGCAGGCTTCCTACTTCAATCCCCGTCCGATACATGTTGATAAAACAGAAACAGCAAAAAAGGACGGCCTTCAATATGTCATGATTAAGTTGCAGGATGTCAATTATGAAGGCTCTGTTTATCTATTGAATTACGACCGAGAACAGGATGCACTTCAAGGAATTTACATGCATGGAGGAAGTGGTCAGCGTTTTAAGGTGAGTTTTTCCAGACAGACTTCCCCGTGATAACAAGGTAAAGCCAGTTTTACGCTATTGCTGCCTGGCGGATGAGTTCGAACTTCGACCATCATCCCCGGGCTGCAGCCAGGTAACTGCTCTAGAGATTATCCGGCGATTCTGGCCGGGATTTAGTTGTTGAGTCAATCAAGGTTATTCGACCCCACCCACTTCTTGAATACACTCTGCCTATTTGATACAAAAAAGAGAGATGAGTGCTATTTGACAGGATTATCTATCATGCCCAACAGTCAATATTATTGCAGCATGATTTTCTTGAGAATCGCGTTGTATCGTCAATTTCTAAGTGCGGCGATCTGTATTCTGCTGCTCGCCCAACTTATCCCAAGTCCTTTAATGGCCGCTGAATATTTTCCTGCCGCCGAGCAGAACAGAGCCGTTCAAGAAATGCTTGAGGTAATTAATGG
>JBPCUV010000455.1:0-4866 GCA_051010975.1 Desulfocapsaceae bacterium | reverse complement strand
TGTTTGAGCTGTCCCCCGTAATCTTTCAGTGCCAGGAAATTTTTCTGTCCCAGTTCGTTTCGTTCAATTGCCAGCCCGTAAAAACTTAAGTCAACAGGATCGAGTGCCTTATCATATTCCTGACTCTTGACGATGGCATTGACGATCGTCGTCCAGGCCGGCAGCGCTCCCGCGGACCCGGTAATGCGGGTGGATCCCCGTCGCATTGCCTTGTTATCGTCGTAGCCGACATAAACACCTACTCCGAAACCGTTGTCGATCACCATTGCACTGCCATCACTGTTTGGTGCCGGCAAATAACCAAAAAACGAAGCATTGGTGTAGCGATTTGCGGTACCGGTTTTGCCCAGCAGCGGAATTGAAAGACTAAGTTCATCAAACACCTCAGCATTGTCTTCCGGTCCTTTCAGCTTCACCTGCTTATCGGCATATCTTCCTGTACCAAATTTCACCGTGTTTTCAAGAATGTGACCAAGAACAAGCGAAGTCTTGGCGGACACCGCACGCCTGGTCTGCCCCTCGGGGCGATAGAGAACAGCCCCATCCTCAGACTCAATCCGGTCGATGATTGCCAGGGTATTGTTGATGTCGCCGTTTTCTTCCAGGAAAAGTGTCAAATTACCTGAAACCAATGCTTCGTAAACCCGTGTCGTCTCGATCAGGGTTACTACATTTGATCCGAGGGGAAAGGACATGATCGGCTCCAGCTTGCTTTCAATACCTAGAAATTTTCCGAATTCCACCAGATATTTCAAGCCAACGAGAATTCTGAAATCCTCGATTTCGGCGAGAACCTCCAGTGAATATGGCGGTTGTTTTCGCAGGCTGAGATATTCCCTGTCGACCTGCTGCTGGAGGTATTCGAACGCTTTAACCGACAGAGTGCTGCCCAGCCTGATGGAGCCAACCTGTTCTTTTATAGAGAAGGCGTCACTCTGTTTCATTTGCTCTCTGAACTGCCAGGGGCTTACCATCTGCACATATTCCGGAACGTTGTAGGAGTAGTCGAACAAATAATGCTTGTTGATCGGGTCGACATATAGATAGGGAGTGCCTGGTTTGTTAAAAGTAAGAGAAGAGTCCACACCAGACGGATTAGAGCGGTTCAGTCCCAGATAATTTGTCAGTCGCAGATTCAATCCGCTTAGATCCAGATAGCTTCTGGTCAACAACCTCTTTCTTAGCAACAACTCTTTTTTCTCGTACGCAGGCAGAGCCTGAGCCGCAAGTTCTTGGTCTAAATCTTTTTGAAACTGATTGAAATTAAGTCCATAATGAAGCTCCCTCATAACCTGATATTCGTCGGCTAAACCCTCAAACACCAGATCCGGCTGAATAGATGCTACGGTTTTTCGAAATGACGCTTTGCGCAGCACATCCTCAGTGATCACAATCCCGAAACGGTCCCTGATCCTGGAGCGGAATAACCGATAGGGTTCGGGTTCGCCATCCACGACCCGAGGTCCAAGCCCCAATTGGGTGGCGACATCATCAAACTGCGAACGACTCAGGTGATCACAGAGATGGGCGGTCAGCCATACCGAAGCAAGATTTTCCGATCTAACTCCGGCCCAACTCATGGACACCTGTTCATTGTCGATCTTATGATCAGGTCTCGGGAAATAGGGCTGATTCTGGTAGACAAATACATCACGTTTGTTGGACAGGAGATCGGCTGCATTCCAGCCGAGTTGAAGGGCAGCCGCATAGACAAACGGTTTATAGGATGACCCCATGGTTCGCCTGGCATACATGGCCCGGTTGAAAAATCTGTTTTCCACACCGCCGGCAACAGAAATAACTCTGCCGTTATTCACAGCAACAGCACCGCCCTGCACTTTCGGGAACCGCTCCAGCGTAAAGATCGGTTCTTGGAATTCATCGATTTCTCTGACACTGACCCAGACCCTGTCACCTTCTTTCAATTGTTCGAGCAGATCGGCAAGGTCGTTTTTACCTGCCTCGCTCCAGCGGTTTTTTAGGAATTTAACCCGGGCATCAACGAGCGCTTCCAATCCTGCGCGGTCGATGTGTCCCCTGCCATTTTCCAAACCGGTCTCTACTTCTATGATTAGTCCGTCGTTCTGGGTTTCGATTCTCTCAATGGTACCAAAGACAAAATTTCCCTCGGCTATGACCAGGTCTCCCCGGTATTTATTCTGCTCCAATTCCGCTTGAACTTCCTCACGCTCGTAACCCCGCAGCCGGACATCCAGAAGTGAGAGCTGCTTCCTTAAGCCATAAAGGGTTTGGTGCTGTATATACTTTTCGACCGTGGTGATCACCCGGATTCCGGAAGTGGCGATATTGTCAATCCCGTAAATGCTCAGAGCCTCGAGTACCCGGTCGGAAGAGACCGCATCGGTAACCAGTTCCATTACCGAGTCTAGCGAATAGCCAACTGTGCCTTTTTCAAACGGAATCTCAGAGTTTTTGGCGTATTGATAGTCAAATTCACTGATCATGCCAAGATCTAGCATAGCGTTTAATACATAGGCCACCCTTTGCCTGCCACGCTCTTTAGCAAGTTCTATGGCCTCCGGATCTTTCTTAATAAAAGGGTTGTAGTAGTTAGGCCGTTTGACCGAGCCGGCAATGTAGGCCGATTCGATAAGTGTCAAATCCTCAGGTTTCTTATTGAAATAATAGCGAGCAGCAACTCCTAGACCATGACCATTGCCATAGACATAGAACTGGTTGCTGTAGAATTCAAGGATCTGTTCTTTACTGTAATTGTATTCGAGCCGCAGTGCATAGATCAGCTCAATGAATTTGGATTTGTAGGAGCGATCCTTGCGTTTGAATAAATTCTTGGCTGTCTGCTGAGTCAAAGTGGAACCACCCTGCACAACCCTGCCTGCTTCAATATTTTTGATCGCGGCCCGAACAATGCCATGTATATCGAAACCAAAATGACTGAAAAACCGATTGTCCTCAGCTGCTACAAGGGCATTGATGAAAGACTCGGGAATTTCCTGGTAATCGACGTACTGGCGCCGTGCTTCTGAGAAAAAGGCTCCCAGCGGCGTAACCCCGTCGCTGTAATACACGGGACTTTCGCGGCCGAGAATTGAGCGGATATGCTGCTCGGATATTTCGTCCCCGGGCTCGAGCACAACGAACTTGTAGAGCACAGCCCCGGCACCTACCAAAGCCAGAACAATGAAAAACAAAAGGACGATAAAAATCTTCTTAATCATTGATAAAACTAAATATATTCGGCATGAAGATCGATAAGCACAGAGCCTTGGCGGTGGTCTGCACGCATCAAAATACTTGCCTAAATTATAGCATCCGGTTTAAATAGTATAATTTGACCTTTTTCAGAGTAGGGAGAATGTACCTCGTCAGCACGGATATCTCAACTGGCATTCGGATGATGACGGGAATTAACTCCATATGAATATTTTAAATTAGACATCTAAGGCATTCGTACATCTTGTCGACTATTATTTTTCGCATACAGACTTTGGCAGCACTGCTTTTGGTCCTCGGGGTTCTGATTATCAGCTCGGGTTGTACCACCCAGCAGCATCTTTCCACCTCCGGACTTGATCTACCTCCTTCGAACATGCAATCTGCTGAAGCCGACCCGGACCTGGCTCCAGTCATTGCCGAACCGGAAATCTCATTGGACCAGGAGCTTGAGGCATTGGCCTCAACCGGCGCCTGGGAGGACCCTCAAACTCAGCCAAAAGAGTCCCCGATCATTAGTGAAGCAGAGAAAGTGGAACCGCTTTACGACTTTCCGGTGGTCGTTAATCGCCAGGTTGAAATGTATATTGATCTCTTCCAGGGTAAACAGCGCAAATATTTCGGCAGGTGGCTGGCCCGTTCGGGACGGTATAGCGATCTCATTTTAGGTGAGTTAGAAGCATCAGGAATTCCCAAAGACCTGCTCTATTTGGCTATGATTGAGAGTGGTTTTAATCAGCGCGCGTATTCGAAAGCCAAGGCAGTGGGACTCTGGCAATTCATGTCAGGTACCGGGCGGGATTACGGTCTTTCCATCACCCGATATGTCGATGAACGAAGAGATGCGGAAAAATCGACCAAGGCTGCCGCGGCCTACCTCAAATGCCTCTTTGACGAATTTGGCGACTGGTATCTCGCCGTGGCCGCCTACAATGGCGGGCCCGGTACCCTGCGCAAGGCGATCAAGAAAACAAAATCAAGGGATTTCTGGAAGATTGCCCAGAGCCGATCCCTGCGTATGGAAACCAAACGATATGTCCCTAAATTGATCGCCGCCATCATGATTGCCAAAGAACCGGAGAAGTATGGCTTTACCGATATCGTCTATGAGCAGCCGATGACTTGGGAGACTATCGAGGTCGGACCGGGGCTCAGCATGACCGCTGTGGCAACACTTACAAATAGTGATCAGACAGAAATAAAGCGGCTCAATCAGGAATTAAGAACCTCGAGAACCCCAATGGACAGGGAACGCTACCTGGTTAAGATACCAAGCGGCACGAAGATGCTTGCTCAGAGTAATCTTCCTCGACTGCACAGCGTCGTCCAGACTGAATATAAGACTCATATCGTCAAAAAAGGTGAAACGCTTGCCAAGATATGTCGACGCTACAATATCAACACGACTACCCTGCTCAAAGTCAACAAACTCACCAGTAGAAATCTGAAGCCCGGAACAAGGATAAGAATTCCTTACCAGAATGTTGCCTACCGCATACTCCCCGAGGGAATGGATGCCCGGATAGCTGCCCAGGATGACCTCATTCTACATACTGTGAAACGAGGAGAAACGATATCCAAAATATCCGGACGCTATCAGGTACCAGCTGAGTTGATTGTCGCCTGGAACGGACTGGTGAATATGCACAAAATTTCTGAAGGCCAGCAGCT
>JBPCUV010000454.1:0-6051 GCA_051010975.1 Desulfocapsaceae bacterium | reverse complement strand
CAAAGGGTTATGGTTTCATTGCCCAGGACAACGGCAATGATCTCTTTGTTCACCATAGCGAGATCAAGTCCGACGGGTTCAAAACCTTGGACGAAGGCGCCAAAGTCGTATTTGACGTCGTTGAAGGTCCCAAAGGTCCGGCAGCGACAAATGTAGTTCAGATGTAAGGTTCACCCTTCGTCTTAAGGGGGCTGTTCTGATTTTCAGGGCAGCCCCCTTTTTTTTTTGCCTCACCCGCAGCCTCTTGTCCTGCAGCTTACCGCAAGAGGGTACTTCCTCCTCGGTTCTCTGATCGAAGAGCGCTTCTGTCACATCCCCCTCTTCGATACTCTTATTTCTTCCAGAAAGCAGGGAAGAACACAACCAGTGCCGAGAACATTTCGAGCCTGCCCACCAGCATGTTCCAGGACAGGAACCATTTACCGAAATCTGAAATAAACGCATAATTTTCAGAGGGCCCCACGCTCCCGAAGCCCGGTCCGATATTCATCAGTGCGGCGATAACCGCGCTCATAGCACTCAGGTAGTCGAGATCATCCGATACTGCCATCACGCAGCCGCCGAACAGGACCAGTAGAATATTGACGATGAAATAGCAGACGGCAAGGTCGATGACACTCTGCTCCACCGGTCTGCCATTCAATCGCACTGAGACGATTGACATCGGCTGTATATAGATCTTCTTTATGGAGCCGTAGAGGTATTTCCAGATTACCGCGTAGTGTACGATCTTGATACCGCTGGTCGTGGAGCCGGCACAGGCACCTATGAAACAGACAACAAAGAGAAACATCTGAGCGGCTTGGGGCCAGAGTTCATAATCCGCCGTGGTGAAACCGGTGGTTGTCAGCAGTGAGGTGACCTGGAAGGAGCCGTAGCGAAGCGATTCCCAGAAGCTGCTGTAGGTACCGCGCAACCAGAGATCGAGGCTGACGGCCAGGCAGAAGATACAGAGCAGGCTCACGTACCAGCGCAATTCGGTATTCTTTCTAACTTCACTGAAATTGTTGCGCAGCATCTGAAAAAAGAGGACGAAGGTCATGCCGCCGAGAAACATGAAGCAGACGATTACCCAGTCGAAATAAGCGTTGTCATAGTGGCCTATACTACTATTTTTAGGTGAATATCCGGAAGTGGAGACCGTGCCGAAGGCGGTACACAGGGCATCGAACAGATCCATTTTCCCCAGCACCAGAAGTAGAGTCTGGAGAAGGTTCAAAGACAGGTAGATAACCCAGAGCCAGATCATTGCGTCTCTGTTTCTGGCGATGAATTTATCGCGGGTAATGATTTGACCGGGACTCGATTCAGCCCTGAAAAGCCGCACTCCGCCCATACCGTGGGGCAGAAATATAATAGTCAGAGTCAGAAATCCCATCCCTCCAAGCAGATGTGTCTGACTGCGCCAGAAAAGCAGGCCGTGTGGAAGTGTTTCAATGTCGGTCAGGATAGTTGCGCCGGTGGTCGTATAGCCAGACATCATCTCGAAAAAGCCATCGGTAAACGACGGGATCGAGCCGTGAATGATGAAGGGCAGGGCAGAAAGGGCGGAGATAATTACCCAGCCGATGGTGGCCACGAACAGACCTTCTTTAAACGAAAGCTCATCGATCTCGCGAAAAAATCGACGAAGTATGAATCCCAGGGAAACAATAAGCCCGCACGACACTCCGAGGCTGATCAGGTCATCTTCTCCGTAAATCAGGGAGCAGACGACCGGCAGTATCATCGACCCGCCGGTTACCAGCAGAAGCGTGCTCAGCACATTGCAGATGGCAGTGAGATTCAAAGGCGAAAAAATGAGTTGAATTGTTCTACGTTCTCCCCCGGGAAAACCTTACGATAGTGTTAAAATACTCAATCACATATCGATAAATGATGCAAACGGACCCTCACACTTTTATGGATTCAAATAAATTGCTTAGGTATTGGCAAAGCGCCAGATTGAGAACTGTTTTTCAGAAAACAGATAGCTCTTGATTCGATTCCGTCGAAACGACTAAGCGATTTTGGGACTCAAACTCTACTTCACCTCCGATGAGGTGATCGAGGTGGCAATCTATCGTGCCAGGGCCTTTGGCGCCAACGAACCCAAAATCTTCGCCTTCTATGCTATTTCCGTACTGTTGGGAATTCTGCCAATCAACAGCAGTTACTGTAACAGCCGACTATTCTTGCTTTTTTTCAGATTCGGACTCGGTTGGGGTACGCAATTTCTCCAGGGCATCTCCTACCGCGGGCAGGTAATCTTTAAATGAATCCCCGTAAATTTGCCAGATGGTGCTGAACAGGGCTGCGATAATCGGGCCGACGATAATCCCGAGAATACCAAACATCGAGATACCGCCCAGGGTGCCAAAGAGGATGAAGAGGTCGTGCATTTGGGTATCCTTGCCGACCAGCCGGGGCCTTACCAGGTTGTCCAGATTGCCTGAGATCAAGCCGCAGATCACCGCCAGGATAATTGCTCCGGCCCAGTTTCCGGTAAGGGCCAGCAGGATGGCTGCGGGAACCCAGATGATAGCGGTACCAAAGGCAGGGATCACTGAGGTGACCGCCATTACTGTTCCCCAGAACACCGGGCCCTCGATATCGGCGAAGTAAAACCCCAGTCCGCAGATCGTTCCCTGCATGATACCGATAATCAGCGTCCCTTTGAGCGTCGCCCGGGTCACAGAAGTAAACTGCTTGAGCAGCCGGCGTTCATCATCGTCTCTGAGGGGCAGGTAGTAGAGGATCTTGTCCAGCAACACCGTCCCCATAGAGAAGAAGTAGAACATCACATAGAGCATTATGATCGTGCCGAAAAGGGCCTGAATTGTCACCATAGTGGCCGATGAGAGGGAATTTACCAGAAAGGTGGAAATTGTGGCCACGGCCTGACCGGCGCGCTCGATGAGGATGTCCCGGTAGGGCATGATCTCTTTGTAAAACGGCAATCCATCAAGGTATTCAGTCAGGGTCGACGGTTCATTGATAAAGGTCTGTACGAAGGGGGTGACCGATTGACCGACGGTTACCGCTTGGGCGGCAACTATGCCCACCAGGACGGACAGCGGTGCCAATATCAGAAAAATAATGCCTATTATAGTGATCAGTGAGGCTAGATGTTTATGGCCGCGAAGCTTGCTGGTAAGCCAGCTGTGAAAGGGGCTGAGCATGGCCGAAAATATGCCTGCCATGAACATGGGCATTAGAAACTGGTGGATCATGGCCAGAAACAGCACCGATATTATCAGTACCAGAGCCAGTAGAACCAGGTTGTTTATGGTTTCTCCCTTCATGGCGTGCTCCCCGTCAATCCAATAGTTCGAAGCGATTGGTCCGATGATTTTTCTGCACCTTGCCGCACTCAAAGACTCTGCCGCTCATGGCGATATAGACGCCACTGGCAAGTGTCTGCGCCGCAGTTAGTCCGCAGCCGATGTTAAAGAGTGCGTCGCTGGTCTTGAATAATGCAGGCTGCAGTGCACCGGTGAGAACGATAGTTTTACCGGCTATCGACTGCAGAGTGGTTCCGGTTTCGACCATGGTGTCGGTGCCGTGGGTAATGAGGATGCGGGTCTCTTCACTGTCGGCGACATGATCGTAGAGCAGTTGCCGGTCTGCATCGGTGAGATCGAGACTGTCCTTTCTGAGTACCGGGACAATTCTATAATTGATTGACAGATTGAGCTCGGCAAGCAGGGTGGAGATGTTCGGCGGCCCGACCTCGTAAGCGCTCTTGGCGTCGAAGTAGACCTTATCGATGGTGCCGCCGGTGGTCAGGATGAGGATGGTCTCCATAGGTGGACCTGTGCATGATTGGTTTAGGGCCTATGGGAGCCCGTGGTAAACAATTGTTCCCGGTCTCCAATAGTGGTAATATGGGCCACTAAAACCGAAATCGGTTGCGACTTCCCGTTGGACCGTGCGTCAACCAGTACCATTAAAAACAACTCATAACAAGGTGGATTTCATTATGAATGTCGTGGCGTTTTGTGCTAGTGCCAGAAAAAACGGAAACACCAAAATGCTGCTCGAAACGGTACTTGAACCGCTAAAAGAGGCGGGTGCCGAGACCGAGTTAGTGGAGCTGGCCGGCAGCAATCTCAAGGGCTGCAAAGCCTGCTTCGTCTGCATCAAGGAAAAAGACGGCAGCTGTGTAATCAAGGATGACATGCTCAATGAGTGTGTCGAGAAAATGGTAAAAGCCGATGCCATCATCCTCGGCTCCCCAACCTATTTTGCCGATGTATCAACAGAAATGAAGGCTTTGATCGATCGCTCAGGCATGGTCGGTCGGGCCAACGGAGATCTTTACAAGCGCAAGCTCGGTGCCGCTGTGGTTGCGGTACGCCGGGCCGGTTCTATCCATGCCTTCGATACGATGAATCACTTTTTTCAGATAAGCCAGATGATTATCGTCGGCTCCAGCTACTGGAATATCGGTATCGGTAGAGAAAAGGGAGAAGTCTCTTCGGATGAAGAAGGCATGAAGACCATGCGGCAGCTTGGCGAAAATATGACCTGGCTGCTCCAGAAGATCAGCGACTGAAGCCTGGAGACTGACAGTGAGTTCCAAAAGCTCCGGCGTGGATATCCTTGTGGTCGATGACGAACAGGTGCATCGCTATATGCTTTGCACGATGTTCAAGGAGTGGGGGTATAACTGCATCGAGG
The DNA here is from genome assembly GCA_051010975.1 of Desulfocapsaceae bacterium. GTDB lineage: Bacteria > Desulfobacterota > Desulfobulbia > Desulfobulbales > Desulfocapsaceae > JABDQA01. Next base: position 1,389 of record JBPCUV010000454.1, on the reverse strand, counting down.
CCGACGATGGGGATACCGCCGTCAGCGTAATCGAGAGGCGTGACTTTGATGCAGTTCTGATGGACGTCAAGATGGCGCGTATGAGTGGGCTCGAGGCGTTTGCCCGCATCAGCGAAATAAAACCGGCTTTGCCGGTGATTATCATGACGGCCTATTCCTCGGTGGATGACGCGGTCGATCTGATCAAGCGCGGGGCCCACGATTATTTGACCAAGCCACTGGATTTCGAGCGCCTCAAGCTGACCCTGATGCGGGCCCTGGATCATCACCGGGTAGAGGAAAGGAAGCAGGAGCCGAGACCCGAGCCGGGGAAACTCGACACCCCGATCATCGGCAGCTCACCGCAAATTCTTGAACTGCTTGATATGGTGAGCTATGTCGCACCAACCGAGGCGACGGTCCTGATAACCGGAGAATCCGGCACCGGTAAGGAACTGGTCGCCGACACCCTTCATCGCAACAGCGAGAGAGACACCCAACCTTTCGTCAAGGTAAACTGTGCGGCGCTGGTTGAAAACCTGCTGGAATCGGAGCTCTTCGGCCACGAAAAGGGGGCCTTTACGGGAGCGGACCGGCAGCGAGACGGTACTTTTGTGCAGGCCGACGGGGGTACCCTGTTTCTTGACGAGATAGGTGAGACTTCAGCGGCAATGCAGGTGAAGTTGCTCAGGGTATTGCAGGAGGGTGAATTGCAGAGGGTCGGCGGCAACCAGACCATCCCCGTGGATGTGAGAATTATCGCGGCGACTAACAGGGACCTCGAAGTGGAGGTCGAAAAAGGCAATTTCAGAGAAGATCTCTATTACCGGCTCAACGTGGTAACGCTTGAAGTCCCACCGCTGCGCGAACGGCAGGGCGATGTTGAACTTCTGGCCGAGCGCTTCATTGAACGATTTGCCGAAAAAAACCGGCGCACCGTCGAGTCGGTAAGCAGGGAATGTATGCAGCATCTCACCTCTTACCCATGGCCGGGCAATGTAAGGGAACTTGAGAACGCCATCGAACGGGGCGTGATTCTGATGCGGGGCAATCATCTCACCGAAAAAAGCTTGCCTCTGGCGCTGCAGAAACATTTTCAGGAAAATCCGGAGGCCGCCGGTGCGGCCAGACCGGCGACGCTGCAGGAAGCCGAAAAAGAGCTGATCAAGCAGACTCTCAAGGAAACCGGCGGTAACAAAAGTGAGGCGGCGAGACGTCTGGGAATCACCCGCAAGACTCTGCAGAACAAATTGCAGAAATATGACGGCTGATCAACCCCGCCGGCGAAGCCGTCTTTTAAAGCACTTTCAGCAGAAGAGAAAGACAAAACCAATTACCTGCGGTTTGGCAGTGCGAGGGCCAATGCTGATCCTCAGGGTATAAACTACCCGGCACAACCACCTCCAAAAT
>JBPCUV010000453.1:0-3356 GCA_051010975.1 Desulfocapsaceae bacterium | reverse complement strand
GGTGATGAAAAGCAGGCGAGAAGGATTGCTGCAACCATCGTCAAGGAGAGGAAAAGTAGAAAAATAGAGATGACAGGTCAGCTGGCTCAGATTGTCGGGGCGTCAATCCCGAAGAAGTTTCATCCGGCAAAGATTCACGTGGCTACCAAAGTGTTTCAGGCCCTTCGAATTGCTGTCAACGAAGAACTGGCAAATTTGGGGGAAATTCTGGAAAAGGCGCCGGCTCACTTAAAGCCGAAGGGCAGAATCTGCATCATCTCATTTCATTCGCTGGAAGACAGAATTGTCAAGCGGACATTGGCTCGGACCCAGGAGTTAAGAGTAATCACCAGGAAGCCAATCACTCCGGATGACAGTGAACTAAGAAGGAACCCGCGAGCCAGAAGCAGCCGGCTCAGGGTGGCCGAGAGAGCGGCGTAACAGGGGGACCAGATGAATTATCAGAACTCGATCAGAATCGTGTCGCAGTCACCGCTCGACACGAAATTCAGGCAACAGCTCCGCCGAAAGAAGGCGCTCGGTTTGCCAGGTGGTACGGCTTTGTGGCTGGCCGCTTCAAAAATTGCACTGGCTCTAGTCTTTGTCGTGTTCTGTGTCAATCTCTGGCTCAACTTTACCATCACCCGCGGGGAACAAAAAATTCAAAACATCGAGGCGGCGAGGCATCAGCTTAAGGAAGATCAGATAATTTTGCTGGCCCAGCGGGCTAATCTGATGTCTGAAAAGCAGGTACTCAAACGGGCAGGTGAAGAGCTGGCGCTTTTTGTCCCCGGGGAAAAACAGGTATTCAAGCTCAGGTGATGTGGAGATATGGGCAAGCGGTCCCGTCTGCGTACTCAAGGCGTCGGACGACGGCGGCTGGTTGTTCTGGTTGTTGTTCTTGTCGGAGTAGCGGCCATCTGGGCCTGGTTAGAAGATGAACGGTCCCTGCTACTTTTTGAGCAGGCCGGCAAAGCTTTAAATATCGGAAAGAAAGAGACAGTAGCCGATCAAGAGATAACCAGGGGTACGATATACGACAGAAACTATAAAGAATTTGCCATCTCCTACGAACGGGTGTCCGTGTATGCCAATATCCGAGAAATCGAGGACGTCAATCAGGTGATAGGCCCAATCTCGGCCATACTCGAAACTTCCGAGAGCGATCTTTACGATCGAATGGGGAAAGGACGTCTGAGGGTTTGGTTAGCCAAGGATATCAGCCAGGACCAGGAAGACGAGATCAAAAAGCTCGATTTCCAGGGCGTTCATCTTCACAGAGAGTATATCCGCTATTATCCCCAGCGTGATTCCGCGGCACATCTCATTGGTTTTGTCGAAGGGGATACCGGTCTCTTCGGTATCGAGCAGTATCTCAACAGGCTGGAAGCCAAATTCAGGTTGAAAAAAGATGACACCCAAGCACTTCTCAGAATGGGTGATACCCGACCCGGCGTGGACGGCAGGCATCTGATCCTCACCCTTGACTCGAAGATACAGCGAATTCTTGATGACTATTTGAAGCGACTGTCGGCCGCCGACCCCGGTAACAGTTACGGGGCTCTGGTGATGGATTCGTCAACCGGTGGGCTGGTCGGCTATACGCAGACTCCTTCGTTTGATCCGAACAAGTTTCACAGCTACTCGGAAGCAAATTTGGGGGATCTGTTTAACGAGAAGATTACCGTCCCGGATGTGTTCAAGATTTTTCTTAGGGATCTGTCACTTCTGGAAAGCCAGGGTACTTCCCTCTCTGAGCGGCTGCCTTGGAGTATCGGTGCAGAACACCGGAAACTTGGCGTCCAACTGCAGCTATGGAACAGACTCGGAGCCGACGGCAATCTGGAGTTTGATTTTATCACCGTACCTCCTCCAGAAACCAGTGCGGTTCCTTTTAAACGCGGGCCGGGCAAAAATGTAAATTTTGAGACAGTTCCGGAACTACAGACGCCTCTGGAGATCCTTACTGCGGTAACCCGGTCGCTAAACGGTGGACTGGAAGTTACGCCCCATGGCTCTAAAAAGTTTGTGTTGCGCAAGAATCAGCAGGAATTTTTGCTCGAAGACTTCGAAAAGGAGCCAGCTTCAGGCCTTCTTGCAGATGGTGTGTCGGACGAAGCCAAAAAGCTGGCAGGTCAGTTGGGTGAGCGGGGTCCCCTGGGCTCGATCATGGTGCAGGGAGAAAGCAGTTCGTTGATAGAGTCCCCTGGTGGGCAGTTGTTTTCTCATTACCTGGGTCTGGTAATGATCCCCCAGGACAACCCGGATCTGGTGTTGCTGGTAACCGCTACCGGGCCAGGCTACCGGGTTGCTCAGAAAAAGGAGCATTCTCCGGCAGGGGAGGCAGCGAAAATTATAGGATCCATCGCCGCTCTGCAGCAGGTCATGAAAAATCTCTCCGATATGATGAGTCCCAAAGAAAAAGAGGAGACGAATTTTCGCATGTCTCCAGAACTGCGATCACCGATAGAAGATGGCCCCGGGGATGATGGAATCGAAATTGAGATGGCGTCATTAACCGGAATGAGTCTCAGAAAATGTTTACGTCTGCTGCAGGGCATCAATGTCGATATCGAAGTCCAGGGGAGCGGCCGAGTGGTTTCCCAACAGCCTCCGGCCGGCACCAAAATGAAACCAGGAGCCAAGGTAACCCTCATCCTGGAAAGGGACCGGGTCGATCCAGGCTACAGGCCTCCGAAGATTACTGAGCCGGAGTAAAGACGTTGAATTCAGCTGCCCACATAATAAACAGGACCGAGCGGAATTATTTGATGCCCCTGACCGAGCTTATGGATAATATTTCCGGCTGGGTCTCGGCTCGGCCAATCGATGCGTCGGTTGTCATCACAGAGCTCTGCGCAGACAGCAGAGTTGTTGGCCCGTCTTCAATGTTCGTGGCGATCAAGGGTGACAGATATGACGGCCACCGATCATTAGAAGAAGCAGTTCAGCGTGGCGCCGTGGCAGTGGTAGTCGATAAGGGGGCTGTCGAGCAGGAGGATTTGTCCAATTTGGACGCAGTCATCATCGAGGTGGACAATAGCCGGGCAGCTCTGGCGCTGCTGGCTTCAGCCTTCTACCGGTATCCCGCCAAAGAAATGACGTTGGTCGGTATCACCGGTACCAACGGTAAGACCACCGTCTCGTATCTTATTGAACAGACCTTGCGGGAGCTTGGAGTCCAGACCGGGGTAATTGGGACGATCGAGTATCGTTATGACCTTGGCGATGGGAGGAGCATAAGAAACCCGGCTCCGCTGACCACCCCCGATCCGCTGACCCTGCAAAAAATGCTGCGAGAGATGGCCGACAGCGGCGTCAGTCACCTGATCATGGAAGCGTCTTCACATGCCTTGCAGCAGCATCGCCTTGATTCG
>JBPCUV010000452.1:0-6223 GCA_051010975.1 Desulfocapsaceae bacterium | reverse complement strand
GTGGATATCCGGGCATATACAGTTTCTTCAGATAATTTTGCCAGAAACCTCGCGCTCTCACAAAAAAGGGTTTCTGAAATAAGAAATTATTTGATTTTACACGATATCTCAGATGAAATAATCACGGCTCAAATACTTGAAACAACCAATTTTCTCGAGAGCAATCGGACCAAAGAACATAGCCCTCTAACTCACCGTGTGGAAATAATCATTAGATAAGGTCCCAAACCTGTCTACACCTCAATTTGCGCTACCCGATTTTGCCTGCTGATGGGGGCACTGAAAGCATCATTACCTTCCCACACCAGCCAGCCCCTACTTGACCTTGCCGCTTAAAGGTCTGACAGTGTCAGGTAGGCCAAAGATTACCCATAAATCGATAAGATAATGAAAGATAGCAGGCGTCCCAAACATCCTAAAAAGAAGAAATTGAATGTCTCCTCTTTTACTCTGGAAAAGCAGGATACGCTGCTTTCCAGTCTCATTGGCAACTTACCGCATAAAAATCGCAAAAATCTCAAAGCTGTCCTGAAAGACGGGCAGGTCACTATCGATAACGAGGTTGTCAGACAGTTTGATCATCCCCTGAGACCCGGACAGCGTGTAGAGGTTAAATGGGACAGAGATCTGAAGGGGAAGCATCTTTGCGCACTGGATATTGTTCATATAGATCAAGATATTGTGGTGATTAATAAACCCAGCGGTCTTCTCACCATTGCCACAGATAAGGAGAAACGAAAAACTGCCTACTCCATTCTCAGCAATTTCGTCAAGCAGGAGCATCCTGATAATAAGATCTTCATCGTTCACAGGATTGATAGAGAGACCTCAGGACTGCTTATGTTTGCCAGAAGCGAAAAAGTCAAACGACAGATTCAGAAAACCTGGAATGCTACCATTCGCGAGAGAACTTACATCGGCGTGGTGCAGGGTAAAGTTACACCACCAGAGGGAACAATCACTTCCTGGCTGACCGAGAGCAAGGCCTTTATCGTCTATTCATCAGAAAAAAAAGGAGCTGCCGGCAAGAGAGCGGTGACGCATTACAAAAAAATTATGGGGACCGATGCCTTTTCCCTGCTGCAGATCAATCTGGAAACGGGTAGGAAGCATCAGATCAGAGTTCATATGCAGGATTTAGGTCATCCCGTAATTGGTGACAAAAAATATGGTTCACACCTCAACCCCTTGAAACGTATGGGGCTTCACGCCCAAGTGCTGGCATTTACCCATCCAACAACCAAGGAGTTATGCCGCTTTGACACCGGTATCCCCCAAAAATTCTTGAAACTTTTGGCCCCCGAGACTAAGCGAGGGGCGGCAACAAAAAATCAACCTGCCAGACAGTGAAAGGAAGGCTGCCTTGGATCTTCTGAGACTAAAATGATGTTTCTTGCTGAATTTGATCAAAAAATATCATTGCCATTGGCGTAAACCGGAAAGCGTGTACACATATCGTTTACTCCTGCTTTAACGGCATCTTGGGCTTCAGTCTTTTCTGGATTGTTAATGAGTTGGTCGATCCATTCAACAATCGTTGAGATCTCTTCTTTACCCAAACCCCGAGCGCTGAGTGCACCTGTACCAATACGTATACCACTCGTTTTACCTGGTTGTTCTGCATCTGCTGGCACAACATTTCGGTTGAGAACAATACCGCAATCGTCCAGGTACTGTTCAGCCTGGCCCCCCGTAACACCGTGATCGGTAAGGTCTACGACTACTTGATGGTTATCTGTACCGCCGGTAACTATTCTGAACCCTTTTTCCGCCAAGCACCTGGCCATATAGGCTGCGTTTTCTACTGTTTGCTTCTGGATTTCAATAAACTTAGGATCTGAGGCGAGCTTCATGATAACGGCTTTAGCAGCAATTAAATTTACCGCGCTTGTACCTTGGGTTCCCGGGAAAATGCTTTTATTAATCTTCTTTGCGAACGCTTCTTTTGCGAGGATAATGCCACCTCGTCCACCCATGAGGGTTTTGTAGCATGTAAACGTGACAAAATCGCAATGGGGGACTGGACTTGGAATTGCTTCACCGGCAACAAGTCCTGCCAGATGCGCTATGTCCGCAAGAAGGTATGCGGATACCTCTCTGGCTATCTCAGACATCTTCAGGTAGTCAATAAGCCTTGGATAGGAACTCGCCCCAGCTACAATCATTTTGGGTCTAAATTTTAAGGCCATGTTCCTCACCATTTCGTAATCAATAAGTTCGGTAGAAGGATCTAAAGCGTAGTGTTTAAAATTAAAACATTTACTGGTTGCGGAAGCCTTATGCCCATGGGAGAGATGCCCGCCATGCGGTAAACTCATGGATAGTATGCGATCACCAACATCGAGCACACTGAAGTAAACTGCCAGGTTAGCCGAGGTTCCACTATGAGGCTGAACATTTACATACTCAGCTCCAAAAACTGCTTTTGTTCTCTCGATTGCTAGATTCTCGACTGTATCAACGTGCTTGCATCCAGCGTGGTATCTGTTTCCAGGGTATCCTTCAATTGTTTTGGTGTTGAAGATTGAACCCATGATCTCCATAATCGATCTGGGAGAATGATTTTCAGCAGCAATCAGGTTGAGTGTGTTGTCGATTCTTACTTCTTCCTGTTCTACCAGTTGCGCCATTTCCGGATCGTCTCGCAGCAGAAACTTCATAGCATTCTCCGTATAATCAATATCTGGTGGGTTTTGATTGATACTTTGATACGTGGTACTGGTCAATATAGTCCAAAAAGGCCTAAAGGTAAGCTTCTTCCATAAAGTAAGCCTGGTAAAAATGACCTTCTTCCCGATGAACTATTTTGCGGGGATATTTTGGCAATTTAATCTTGCCGGGCACATTAATACTGGTAGTATAGAGCTGCCAATGAAGAACTTCACACTTATCCCCAGACGTCAAACCATTCGCTCCCTTCTTTAAAGAAGTCTAAAACGAGGTTTGTTCTCCCTGCCTTTCCATGCAGCTGCCGCAATTACCCATTAACAACGTACTTTCTGACTTGAAGAGTGCGCTCCACGTTGGCTCTGCCATACTGGCGGCACCACCGGGATCCGGCAAGACCACTCTGGTCCCCCTTGCCCTCCTTGAGGAGCCATGGCTGGAGGACAGGAAAATAGTTATCCTGGAACCGAGACGACTGGCGACCCGGGCCGCGGCTGCCAGAATGGCAACCCTCTTGGGGGAACCAGTCAGCCGGACAATTGGCTACCAGATTCGCTTTGATCGACGAGTATCCCCGGCTACGCGTATTGAAGTAGTCACCGAAGGAATTTTGACCCGGCGAATCCAGGACAATAATGAACTGGAAGACACAGGGCTTATCATTTTTGATGAATTCCACGAGCGCTCTATCCATGCAGACCTGGCCCTTGCCCTTTGTCTTGATCTTTGCCAGCTCCGAGAGGACCTACGCCTACTGGTCATGTCGGCGACCTTGGATACCGGTCCTATTTCCGAGTTGCTGGGAAGCGTACCGGTTGTAAAAGGTGAAGGCGGAAACCATTCGGTAAGTATCGACTATCTAACGCAGCAGGTCAAAGGGAGAATAGCCGATACAACTGCTGCAGGCATACGTCGGGTATTCAATGAAAAGCCGGGTGATGTCCTCGCCTTTCTGCCTGGTGCAGCTGAGATTAAAGACGTTGCCCGCCAGCTCAAGGATGATCCGGCAATAGACGACACCATTATTGCGCCACTATATGGCAACCTTTCTCAAAAAGAACAGGACCAGGCTATTACTCCTGATCCTGCCGGCCGAAGACGGATCATCCTCTCTACCTCCATCGCTGAGACCAGCCTCACTATTGAGGGCATTAGTTGTGTCGTTGACAGCGGATGGTCTCGACGCCCTCGATTTCACCCCGGCAGTGGTCTCTCCAGGCTGAACACTGTGCGCGTTTCAAAAGCCGCTTCAGATCAACGTGCCGGCAGGGCTGGTCGGCTGGGCCCTGGTCATTGCCTGCGGCTCTGGACCAAAGAGGAGCACTACGGCCTGGCACCCTTTCACCCACCGGAGATAGTAGACACTGACCTGGCGCAACTAGCCCTGGAACTGGCACTTTGGGGAGTCCAGGACCCAGCGGAGTTGCGATGGCTCACCCCGCCACGCCAGAGGGGCTATAAGCAGGCAAGAGAGCTCCTCTTATCACTGGGTGCTTTAACCAGTTCAGGCAGGATAACCGAAACCGGCAGACAATTGGCTGGCCTTGCCGTACATCCCCGGCTCGGCCACATGCTGCTTCAAGGAAAAAAAATAGGCCAGACATCACTGGCATGTGATCTGGCAGCCCTCCCCTCAGAGCGGGATATCTTAAGAAACAATTCTGATGCTGCAACCGCTGATCTGCAGAGCAGGCTGAACCTGCTCTCTTCGTGGCGTGAGAAAAAAATTGCGTCTGTAAGAAATAAGGGAGGCGACCCCGGTGCCTGCAGCCGAGTCGACACCAATGCGCGCACCTGGCTGCAGCGAATGCACGAACGACGAAAACCATATGACCCGGAAGCTGCGGGCCTCCTGTTGGCCTTTGCTTATCCGGACCGGATTGCCCGCCGCCGCCATGGTCAGCAGGAAAACTATCTGCTGTCATCTGGAAGCGGTGCAAAGCTCCCAAAATTTGACCCATTATCGACCAGTGAGTACCTTGTGATCCCCAAGTTAGATGCCGGTAGCAAACAGGGGAGGATCTACCTTGCAGCATCCTTGTCACTTAAAGAACTGCGCCGACAGCATAGCAGCCTGTTTAACAAAACAACTACGGTAGGCTGGGATAATGATACCGGCAAAGTTATTGCCGCAAATCGCCTCTGCCTGGGTGCCATTGTCATTGAGGAAAAACCCACCCAAAAGACATCCCCTGAAGAAGTGATGCAGGCGTTAGTAAGCGGCATAATATCTATGGGGATAAGCTGCCTCCCCTGGGACAGAGCGTCACGTCAACTCCAGGCCAGGATAACCTGTCTCCGGTCATGGCAGCCCAATGACTCCTGGCCCGATCTTAGTGACAGCAACCTGTGTAAGGATATTTCCTGGCTTACCCCCTACCTGTCCGGCATCAGCAAGGCTGAGCAGCTAAAACAGCTGAACCTGATGAAGATATTTATGTCCATGCTGGGATGGGAGAGGCAGCAGCGTCTGGAACGGTTGGCCCCAACCGCCCTTGCCGTGGCCAGTGGGTCCAGGGTCCGGCTTCGCTACCAGCACGATGCGCCTCCCATGCTTGCCGTTCGTATTCAGGAGATGTTCGGCACCAAGGAGACACCGGTTATATGTAACGGTAAAATTCAGGTTCTGCTGCAGCTGCTGTCCCCCGCCCAGCGGCCACTCCAGGTGACAGATGATCTGGCAGGGTTTTGGCAGCGAACGTATCCGGAAATAAAAAAAGAACTCAAGGGAAGATATCCCAAACATTTCTGGCCGGACGATCCCCTTGCAGCCGCTGCCACCAGAGGAACAAAAAAGAACATGAAATAACCGATAGACTGATGAGAAAAATCGCTTTTGGCTACTCAACCCGCTGCAACATCCGCTGCTCTCACTGTGTAGCAGCAGGAGAAAGTCCAGCAACCAGCAAGATGGAACTTGCTGAGGCCAAGGATATTATCCGCGAAATGATAAAGGCTGAGGTAAAGGGAATCAGTTTTACTGCAGGAGAGCCCTTTATCTACTTTGACGATTTGGCGGAATTGGTCACCCTCTGTTCTGAATACGGGATATATACCCGCGTGGTAACAAACAGTTACTGGGCTAAAACACCTGAGCAGGCCCGGGAACGACTGCACCTGCTCAGTCAATGTGGAGTCTCCCAGCTCCGCCTGAGTTACAGCAGGTGGCACCAGCAGCATGTGCCGAAACGGAACGTGCTAAATGCGGCAAAAGCCTGTCAGGACGTAGGCGTTGACTCGTATGTCTCCTTTGTTACTGATTTTTCAGGGCAAGACGATCCTTTTGAACAGTATCTGCGGGACAACTGCCTTAAGTTTTTCCCGGAACCGGTGATCTATGCAGGACGCGCCGAAGTATTCAACCAACAGCTTCTTTTCACCGATTATCAGGAAAATTGCTGTCAGATGAACCCTTACCTTGCTCCTGATCTGACCATGTATGCCTGCTGTGATGCGGGCAGCCATTTCAGCGCCACTAACTTTTTCCGACTTGGCAGCCTTAACGACTGGACGGTGGAACAGTTGCTGACCAAGTGTGAAACCAACGTCCTTTATA
>JBPCUV010000451.1:0-5094 GCA_051010975.1 Desulfocapsaceae bacterium | reverse complement strand
CCAGAGGATAAGTTGAAAGGGTCAGAATCTCGTAAAAAATAAAGAGTGTAAAGAGATTGCCGGCATAGGCTATGCCCATAACAGACGAGATGGCAATGGCGAAACAGGCGTAAAACCTGGTTTGGTTCTCCTCCTGGTGACCACGCATGTAACCAATGGCATAGAGTGTCGTGATAAGCCATAGAAAACTACCTATCAGCGAAAACAGCATGCCCAGCGGCTCTATATTGAAAAACAGTGGCAGGCCAGGCAGAATCTGCAGTCCTTCCCAGGAAACAGCAACGCCAGACTCGGTGAGCCGGTAGAGACTGTAAGTCAGATAGATAAGTACCAGAGCTGCTGTCAGACTCACTGCTTCTCTGAGGTTGGGGTAGCGTCCAACTCCGACGATGCCGATCACCGCCGCCAGCGGGACCAGAATAGTAAAGAGCAGCATCGTTTCGGAGGGCATCATCAGAAAACACCTCCGAACAGCATTTCAGCCGCCTTCTTGCTGATACCAACCGTAAGCGAGGTGTCGATGCCAAAATAGAAGTTGGCGATCACCAGGATATAGATCGGTACCAGTTGACTCAGTGGCGGATCCTTTACCTCATCAAGAACAATTCTCGGGCTGGAGAAATAGACCCATTCAATAATTCTCCAGACATAGATCAAGGCCAGCAGAGAGCTGATTAAAACCAGAACTGTCAGGGGCCACCAGCCCTTTTCCAGCAGAGCCAGAACCAGATACCATTTGGACACGAAACCAACGGTCAGCGGCACCCCGATGAGGCTGAGCCCCCCGGCCACGATGGCCGCCATTGTCCAGGGCATTTGTCTGCCAAGGCCGGCAAAATGACTGAGCTGGGCACTGCCGACACGATAGACCACTCCGCCAATGGCAAGAAAGAGCGCCGCTTTCATCAAGGCATGATTAAACAGGTGAAGAAGCGTGGCGGTGAGCCCCAGTGGAGTGCCTATAGCCAGGGCCAGAATCATATAGCCGATCTGGGCTACACTGGAATAGGCGAACAACCGCTTGATGTTGAGTTGATAGATTGCCGATATCGAAGTGGCAAAGATACCGGAGACACCGAGCACCACAAAAATCTCCTGCAATGGCAAAACCGTGTCGACAAACTCGGGACCGACAACCGAAAAAATGAAACGGATCAGTACATAGACCGCCACCTTTGTAGAGGTAGCCGCCAGAAAGGCGGTGGCAATCGAGGGGGCAAAGGCATAGGCGTTGGGAAGCCAGAGATGGAGAGGAAACAAGGCCAGCTTCAAACAGACGCCAACGATAAAAAAGCCGATAGCGCTGAGCACCGTTTTGGAATTATGCACCTCGGGCAGCCGCTGGGCCAGATCGTACATATTCAGAGTCCCGGTCATCATATACATCAGACCGACACCGATGATGATGAAGGTGGCGCCGATGGTACCCATAATCAAGTATTGATAGGCTGCGGTCAGGGCCCTCCGATCGTTACCCAGGGCGATAAGCGTATAAGACGAAAGCGAAGATATCTCCAGAAAGACGAAGACATTGAAGGCATCGCCTGTACAGAGGATCCCCAGCAGCCCGGTCAGGCAGAGCAGGTAGGCGGTATAGAAAAGCATGTGCCGGTTGCGAGGCAGTTCCCGGTTGATACTCGACTGAGAAGCAACGAGTACGATGGCACTCATTGCCGATACCAGCAACAGCAGATAGCTGTTGAGGTAGTCGATTCGGTATTCGATACCCCAGGGTGCAGCCCAACCGCCAAGTTCATAGACGAGGGTACCGTTTTGAAGCACCTGCTGCAGCAGACTGCAGCTGACCAGAAAAGTGATGGTACTGATCAACAGAGCGAACAACCCTACCACTCTCGGGTTGCGCACGATTATACACAGGGGCGCCCCGAGCAGGGGAACGAGAACCTGCAGTATGGGTAAATGGTCGATCACTCGTCTAACTTCTTGATGCTGAGGATATGTTTTTTTCTGAATCCGTAGGCTTCGAGCTGGCTCTCCATCTGGTCCTGGGTATCCTGGGCCTGAATTTCATGTTCTTCAATGGAGCCGTAGGCCTCTTGGATGCGGACCACCAGTGCAAGCCCCATTGCCGTGGTGGCAATGCCGACGACTATGGCGGTCAGGATCAAGACATGCGGCAGCGGATTTGAGTAGAGCTGATAGTTATCATCAAGAATCGGCGCGGTGGCCCCGGAGATCTTTCCCATACTGATGTAGAAGAAGAACACCGAAGTCTGGAAGATCGACAATCCCACCAGCTTCTTGATCAGGTTCTCATGGGCGATGACCACGTAAAAGCCAATCATCATCAATACCACGACAATCCAATAATTATAGAGCCCAAGAATATTCATCTGCCTTTTATGTACTTATGCTTGACGGTGCGCCAGGTGAATTTGAAGAAAATAGTGATCATCACCGAGGCGACGGTAATGCCGACGCCGAGTTCAACCAGTAAAATACCCAGATGCTGACCATGCACCGGATCGTGGCGCAGGACGTTGTAATCGAGGAAATTCCCCCCCAGGAACATGCAGACAAGGCCAACTCCGGCGTAGAGGAGAACGCCGAATGCCGACAGCAATTCCAACATCTCAGGTTTATAGACCCGTGAGGCATTGCTGAGGCCGAACAGCATGGTATACAAAATAATGCCGGCAGCGAAGATGACCCCGGCCTGAAAACCGCCGCCGGGACCGTAATCTCCGTGAAACTGTACATAGAGGGCAAAAATCAGGATAAGCGGTAACAGCCATTTTACCACCACCCTGAGGATTATCTGCTGCTGCATATCCGCCGGAACTCTCTTTTGCTCCTCTTCTTTGGTGCGCCGTGATACCCGCAGCAGTGAGATGACGCCTATGCCGGCAGTGAAAACCACCAGAGTTTCACCTAAAGTATCGTAGCCCCTGTAGCTGGCCAGCACCGAGGTTACCACATTGGGCACGCCGACCTCGTCCATCGAGTCATTCAGATAGCGGGGGGCGACGTGCTGGTGAACCGGTGCATCGACCGAACCGAAATGGGGCATATCCAGCGTCCCGTAGATGAGCAGTGTGCCCGTGGCCAGCACCACTCCCAGAGCCAGCATCGGCCGGTAGCGTGTGCGCCTTTCATAACGGCCGACCAGCTTCAGCGAAGCGAGCATCAGCAGGGTGGAGATTCCGGCCCCGACTGAGGCTTCGGTAAAGGCCACATCAACCGCGTCAAGATCAAAGAACAGACTGGCAGAGAGCAGGCTGTAGATACCCGAGAGCATGACCACGGCAAAGAGGTCGTACATTCTTGCAACCGCCAGGGCCGTGAGCACGAGAAAACTGAGCAGGACGAAGTCTATCAGGGTTTCCATTTCAGCTCTTCTTCCTCATCGGGATCTTTACCGTCTTTATCCTGATCGAGTGGTCGCATGCCACTCTCCAGAGCTGCCTTGCCCATCGCATGACTGGCGGTGGTACCGGCCAGCAACGAAAAGATCAGAATCAATATCAGCTTGGGAAGCGCCAGCTGCCAACCCGCCTGAAACATGAGGCCGATCAGGATCAGGCTGGCACCGAGGGTATCGGTGAGACTGGCGGCGTGTATTCTGGAGAAAAACTCCGGAAAGCGCAGCAACCCGACGGCACCGGTCAAACAGAAGAAGCTGCCACTTACCAGAAATATCCAGCTGAGTATATCGAGCAGAATATCCATCATTCACCGTGCTCCGCTGTCTTCTTTTCGGCATACTCGAAAAATCTCAATACCCCGATGATACTGATGAAATTTATCAGCGCATAAACAATCGCAATGTCGAGAAAATCCGGGCGTCCGGCGAGAAAATCCATCACCGCAATCAGTAGTACGGTCTTGGTACCAAAGATATTTACCGCCAAAATACGGTTGTAGAGCGTCGGTCCCAGAAAGGCCCTGATCAGGGCCAGTCCCATGACCACCAGCAGGGTAAATGCAGCAAGCGCGAACATCAGCCTTCCACTCTGCAGACCCGGCGATCCATCTCACCGGATAGAAGCCCGGCGGCCGACTCTTCATTCAGGGCATGGACCAAGATCTTGTTGTCTTCCAGATCGATACTGACGGTGCCGGGTGTCAGAGTGATCGAATTTGCGTAGATAACGATACCCAGATCGGTTTTCTGGCTGGCGGTGACGACGATAGTCCGAGGACTGATAGCCTTTTTCCCCTGCCATACGCATTTGGCTACGACCACGTTTGCCAGAACAACTTCTTTAGCGAGCCAGAGCAGGTAAATCGGTAGCGTAAAGGTGATAGTGAGGGGCTGCGCCTCACCATCAACCATGTCCATATAGTGACTCAGAGCAACAATTGAGGCCACCGAGGCCAGCATGAAAGTAAGCAGAAGTGGGGTGTAATGGCCGGAGTTAACCAGCCAGAAGGCGGAAAGAAGGATTGATAAGGCGAGCGCGTGACGCATGTAGTCCCGTACAAACTGATTTAACTGTATTGTTTATTGCTAGGTGCATGGAATCACTCCAATAGTTTAACCACCTATTAAGAACAACGACCCATTACCTACCATTTCTAATATTCTTGTGTCAAGAATAACTCAAATTGATGAGAGGATTTTGTTTCTGGTGTTGAAATGATGGTAAAATTACCAGAATTTTGAGAACGAACCGGCGCTTATCAAAGACGGTCGGAGTCTCAACAGCCGTGTTTGATCAGAAAATCACGTACCATCTCCTCCATACTGTCCAATCTGGTCTGCCCCTTTTCCTGGACCAGAACCCAGGAACATCGCTGCCAGGCGGCGGCCAGATCCGCAGGTAAAAGAACCCTTAATTCACCATAGCCCGGCAGAGCAGTTAGAGGTGATTCTGACCCGCTGTTCTTCTCCGGATTACTCATCTGGCTCGTTGATTGTTTTATGATATCGCACCGCTTCAGCATAGCTGATCGAACTGCCACCAAAGATATCCAATGCACTGCCAATGGTGGCATCAAGCCGCCCCCCGCCAAGGTGATTGATCAATTCAAGATCACCGAGATTCCGAACTCCCCCTGCATAGGTGGTAGGAATCGTTGCGAAGCGGCCAAGCATGCTGATCAACTGTTCTTCAACACCGCTGCACTTAC
>JBPCUV010000450.1:0-2831 GCA_051010975.1 Desulfocapsaceae bacterium | reverse complement strand
ATTTTACCCGTGTTGCCCACGCCTTGCAGAGTCTTGTGGAAAATTCAAATCATGGAGCAGCGCTGATACTGGGACACGGCACCGATCACCCCTGTCGAGCTTCCTACCTGACACTCCAGGCCAAACTGCATAGTAAGACTGGACCCCACATTTTCTTTACCACCATAGAGAAACCTGTCGATCCACCCGAGATAATAATCCAGAAGATTCGTGACGCCGGTTACAAAGAGATCTTCTGCGTACCCTTCCTGATGGTGGCCGGCATGCATTTTTTCAAAGATATCGATGGGGATCACCCATCTTCCTGGCGTAACCTGCTGAAAGCACATCAGATCGAAATCGATCTTCACGACCGGGGATTGGCTCATCTGCCAGGAGTTGATGAAATATTTTGCGATCACATTCAATCAGCCTTTGATTCGATGGGTATCTGATCCACCCTTACTTTTCCTCATCGTTCTTATTGGGCATTCCGCCCGGATTTTCTTCAACAAATATTTTACTCATTAAACAAAATTTTATTGACGCATCCTGATTTTTGTTATTATATGGGCATATACACAATAATTAAATTCAAGGCAGCAACCATGAAAGAACGAGAACTTATTCTCAAGCAATTGCAGCAGATCGGTGAATCGATCGTTTCGATGTTTGGAAAAAATTGTGAAACCTGCATCCACGATCTCACGGATCTACACAATTCTCTGATCTACATAAACGGTGCAGTAACCGGCAGAGAAATAGGTGCACCAGCCACCGATCTGCTGGTCAAGATGTTGAAGAGCGCCAGCGAAAATCCAAAGGATCTTCACAACTATCGGACCGTTTCCGGGGATGGCAGAACTCTCAAATCATCAACCACTTTCATCTCTGATACTACCGGCAGGCCAATTTTTGCTTTTTGCATAAACTTCGATACCACTGAATACTTCAACGCCAGCCAGGCACTGCATCAATTTCTGCTGCCCGAGCAGAATGAGCCGGTTTCAAATTCATCGGAAACCTTCGCCCATTCACCCTCGGAAACGATCGAGGCCCTTTTTCAACAGGCGGTTATGGAGATTGGAAAACAACCCGCGACCATGACCACCGAAGAGAAAACGGACCTGGTTGAAATTCTCGAACGTAACGGTGCCCTGCAGTTCAAGGGAGCGGTCGAGCAGATTGCCCTGCTTGCCGGCGTCTCGAAATACACGATTTACAACTACCTCAAAAAAATACATGCCAAACAGGCAGTCAATCATTTGTAAACGGGAGCCCTACATGTCGTTCACAGTAAAAGATATCCTTCAGATGGAAGTAACACCGGCTCTTGGCTGCACAGAACCGGCTGCCATTGCCCTGGCTTGCGCCGCCGCCGCCTCGCTGCTGGAAGGCAAGGAAATCGATCGACTTGAGTTATGGGTCGATCCCAATATTTATAAAAATGGTACAGCGGTTGCCATCCCGGGCACCAATGGTATGACCGGTCTTGATGTGGCAGCCGGAGTCGGCGCCTTTGGGGGAAATCCTTCAATTGGACTGGAAGTTTTCGACACAGTCGACCAGAAAGCAATCGATAGGACGAAAGCATTGATCGACATGAAAGGAGTGGACATCCATCTCTTTGAAGAAACCGGGCTGCATGTCAAAGCTGTCATCAGCTGCGGCAGTGACCGTGCCGTTGCCGAGATTAAGGAACTGCATAACAATATCGTTTATTTATCCCTCAACGACCTTGAAATTACTGATTCTAAGCTCCTTTCCAAAGCGGTCAGCAACTCCGGCAAATCGGCAATGGCCCTGCTTGAAGAATGGCTCATGGATCTGACGCTTGACGATATTTACGAAATGATCGATGAAATCGATCCGGATGACCTCGAGTTCTTGAAGAAAGGGGTCGAGTTCAACGTCACCCTGGCCGAGCATGGGCTCAAATACGGCAGCGGCCTGGGGATTGGTAAGGCCATCGAGAGGCTTCTTAAACAGAAATTGCTGGTCAAGGATATGGCGACATCTGCGAGAATTCTCACCTCTGCTGCCGCCGATGCGAGGATGAGCGGGGTCAACCTGCCAGCGATGAGTTCGGCCGGGAGCGGCAACCATGGCCTCACCGCGATTCTGCCGATCTGGGCCATAAAAGATTTCGTCGATCACGATGAGGAAACCGTACTCAGAGCCATCGGCCTGAGCCACGTCATTACCGCCTATGTGAAAGCACATACCGGCCGGCTCTCAGCCGTCTGCGGCTGTTCTGTGGCAGCTGGAGCCGGAGCTACTGCCGGTATCACCTATCTGGTCGGAGGCGATGTCGAACATATGGCCGGGGCTATCAAAAACATCATGGAAGATCTGGCTGGCGTCATCTGCGACGGCGCCAAAGCCGGCTGTGCCCTGAAACTCAACACTGCCGCCGGTGCCGCCGTACAGGCCGCACTTTTCTCGCTGCAGGGCATCAACGTCCAGGACACGGATGGCATCATCGGCCAATCAACTGAGCAAACGGTAAGAAACATCGGCACTCTAAGCCATCAGGGTATGATCGAGACCGATCGCACCATCCTGCAGATAATGCGAGAGAAGGAGAAGAGCAGAAAATAGGCCCGCAGGGTTGCGCTCCAACCGGCTGCCAGAGGCCGAAGCGTCGTCAACGGAGTCACTCTGCGGAACGGTTGACCGCACCTATCGGACTGCCGGTCGAGGGAAAATAGGGCGTTCTACTTTATACACCAGTCATAGGCATTGCAGAACATCTTCAGCCATGGGCTGGCTTCAATGTCCTTCATGTTCTCAGGCAGCCAGTGGGCCTGCCAGGGCAGAAAGACCCTTTCGGGGTGAGGCATCATCGCCAG
>JBPCUV010000449.1:0-9904 GCA_051010975.1 Desulfocapsaceae bacterium | reverse complement strand
GTCGCCATTGCCGGTTCCTTTCTGGCGGGCAAATTCGCTAACATACGGTCGATCAAGCTGCGGGTCGGCGCCTTGCCCAAACATCCCACCGGCCTGCTTGGCTATGCCTTCAACTGGTCTCCTGAAGGGGTGGTAAATGAATACCTCAACGATTGTGAAGTGATCGAGAACGGAGTTCGGAAATGGGTCTCACCGATGGACTGGCTCGAAAAAATTTACATCGACGGGCTCCAGTTCGAGGCCTTCACCACCTCCGGAGGGATCGGCACCATGTGCGACACCTATGAGGGCTTGGTGGAGAACCTCGATTATAAATCGATTAGATATCCCGGCCACGCAGAGCTGATGAATTTTTTCTTCCATGAACTGCTGATGCGCGAAGACCGGGATCGGGCCGGGCTCATTCTGGTAAACGCCAAACCGCCGGTGAGCGAGGATGTCGTCTATATCCATGTTTCGGTTGAGGGCTGGATCGGCAAGCGACTGTCGCGTGAAGAATTCGTCAGAACCTGTGTCCCCGTTACTATAGGCGGAAAGGAGTGTCGGGCAATCGGTTGGACGACTGCGGCTTCGGTGTGCAGCGTCGTGGAAATGGTGAGCAGTGGTGAGTTGCCCGGAAGAGGGTTGATCAGACAGGAGAACATTTCGCTCGAGAGGTTTCTCGCCACCAACAACGGCCGTTTATATGACGGCAGGCCCCACGGCACCAGTCAGTCCTGAGTCTCTGAACAGGCCGCCAATTTATAAACACCAGGGGGCTGAATTAAACAAAAAAAAAGGAAGGCCCGTCATTTTCGAGCTTAACCCGAACCTGACAGGCCTTCCGAATTGCCTCGACCCGCTGCGTCACACAGATCAATGTTCCCGCCAACATCCAAGCTTTGTGACCGTTCCTGTCTTAGCGGGCAGGAACTGCCAGCCGCATGCCTGGAAGCAACCGTGACAGGTTGTTGCGAGTGTGGATGTAACTGCCGTCTATAGGCATCCCCCAGCATCGACGTCCGAAACGCTTCGCCTCTTCCTGCCACCGAGAAATGTACCTTGGTTGCCAGATACTCACCTGTTTAAGGGATCACCCCTGGCCGATACGTCCGTAACGCCATGGCACTTTCCTCATGACCAAGCCTTCTTACCAGACCTGATCTCCCCCGGCTTCCTATAGAGTGGGTAAGGCACCTATATTTCCACCTGGGGTTGGATGATTCCCCGTGAACCCGGGTTAGAGCCCGAGGGGGAGAACCCTCCCTGTGAAAACCCGCTGTCGATGATCCGATGTCCCCGTTAAAGTTCCCCGAATCGACGTCCAAGACGTTCGGTGCTGATTTTCACACAGCCGATTCGTTTCCGTGATATCCTTCCTACGATGATCCGATGTCCCCGCTAAGGTACCCCGAATCGACGCCCGAAACGTTCGAAGGTGATTTCCACTTTTTCGAATCGGTTGACTGCACATTACCCTATCGCTAATTAAAAATAAAGAGGCTGAGTATTTTTTTTACTTTAATGATTTCAGTATTTTAATGGACACAAAATTGTATCCTTTTAATATTATTAGATAAAAAAAATTGATTTTTCTCAGAAAAATATTTGATCCTTTGCAACCCTTGTCAGCCGGAAATTTCCGGCCTTTTTAAGGCTGTTGTTTAACTCGATTGTAGGTCGTGGTATTAATCCTCAATGGTCCAATTTGGGAGATTCCGAACCTCTGGTGGCGCCACCTTGTGGCAGCAATC
The DNA here is from genome assembly GCA_051010975.1 of Desulfocapsaceae bacterium. GTDB lineage: Bacteria > Desulfobacterota > Desulfobulbia > Desulfobulbales > Desulfocapsaceae > JABDQA01. Next base: position 8,171 of record JBPCUV010000449.1, on the reverse strand, counting down.
CATAGTTATTCCAGAATTCTTCTGCAAACCCTCACACCCGGCACCGTGAGTTGGTGGAAACGGGTAAAGATACATCCAGCTATGCAGGAATATTTAAGAAGCTATCGGCCCATGCTGATGGGCAATAAATGGATGGTGACCACGGATCATCCCCTGGCCGCGCAGGCGGCCGCTTCTCTGCTCGACAAGGGAGGTGATGCGGTTGACGCGGCGGTGCTCGCTAACCTGGTCATGTCGGTGGTAAATCCCCACATGTGTGGCCTGGGTGGCGACCTCTTTGCCCTTGTCTACCGGGCCGACAGTCGGCAGGTCAGAGCACTTGACGCAGCCGGTTTTGCGCCCCGGAAAGCAAGCCTTGACTCGTATGCGGGGATGGGGGTGAAGCAGATCCCAGCTTCCGGTATACACACCTGCACCGTTCCGGGGGCACTGGCAGGCTGGCAGGCGCTGCTTGATGAATACGGCACCTTCGGTCTTGATACGCTGATTGGTCGGGTGCTCGAATACGCCACAGACGGGTTTCCAGTCTATGAGAAACTGATAAGATCCATAGAAAAAAAGCGTGATCAACTGGCCAACTCCCCGGCGGCGGCTTCGATTTTTCTGGCGGGTGGGCGACCTCCGAAGATCGGTGAACTAATCAAGCAGCCAGCGCTGGCCAAGAGCCTGGCGCTAATTGCAGAGCAGGGGCCTGCAGCTTTTTACCACGGTGAGCTTGGTGAAGACTTGGTACGCTACAGCAGCAAACTAGGCGGCTGTTTCTCCCTTGAGGACCTGGCTGACTACCGGGTAATCTGGAAGCAACCGCTCACCGCTACCTACCGGGGGTATAAGGTCGCCACCCAGCCACCCCCGTCCCAGGGAATGGCGCTGCTGATGCAGGCCCGGATCCTTGAGCAGACTGACATAGGTTCCATGGAGCCGGGATCTGCTGAACTCGTCCACCTTATGGCCGAAGCCAAGAAACTGGCGTTTGCCAAGCGGGATCAATATATTTCCGATCCGAACTTTCAATCCATTCCCCTTGACGACCTGCTGGGTTCTCGTCTGGCACGTCGGCAGGCTGAGCTGATCGGAGCGAGAGCTGCGGAACAGACATGCAGCTACCGTTTCGCCAGGGGTGGAGAGGATACCGTATATATGATGGCCGTCGATGACTCGGGAAACGCGGCGGTGCTGATTCAAAGTATTTTTCAGGAGTTTGGTTCCTGTGTGATGGTTCCTGAAAGCGGTATGCTGCTCCACAACCGGGGGCGCGGGTTCAGCATGAATCCGACCCACCCCTGCCGGTTGGAGCCGCGCAAGCGTCCTTACCACACCCTTCATCCTCTGATGGTTATGGATGCAGACCAGCCCTGTCTGCTTCTGGGCAGCCCGGGAGGGGATGGCCAGACCCAGACCAACATACAGCTGCTGGTAAATCTGATCGATTTCGATGCCGATGTGCAGGGAGCGGTTGATGCACCGCGCTGGAGATCTCTTCCGGATGGTGAACTGCTGATTGAAAACCGATTCCCGGAAGAGACGATGCGAAACCTTTCCCAGAAGGGACATGTGGTCAAAAAGGTCGAGCAATTCTCGTCTCTGATGGGCAGTGCTCAGGCCATACGCATAGACCGGGAACAACATTTATTGACAGGAGGTGCCGACGGCCGACGTCTGGGATATGGCCTGGGGCGCTAGCTCGATGTAGCTAGTCCGCTCCCTGGCTGCAACCATGGCTGATTGGCTCTTTTGGGCCCCTTTTCGGGACGCTGGTCTTCCCATTCTGGGACTTGAATTGTTGATTGTTGTTGTTTTTTTAAAAAAATCAGGTATTTTCCATAAAAATTTGCCGAATTCCCCCGCGGCCAATATCAATTATGCAATGAGGTGAGCGTGGCATCGACAAATGATCATCAACCACAGGTGCGGAACGAGCATGAAACTCGACTAATTGAGCCCCCCGTCGAAAGCAGAAAACGAAGGGAGGTAATTAAAAAACTCGCCCTGGGCACTGCCGCCCTGACCGGCTGCAGTCTGCTGCCGGAGAGATGGACGACGCCGCTGGTGGAATTCGGGGCTCTTCCTGCCCATGCCACGACGAGTGGACTGGTGGAGGAGTTGGTCAAGGCCATCGAGGAAACCGAAGCCAAGGAAGTGGCTGAGTCGTCACCAGAAGCTCAGCAAACTGAAGAACCGACCGCACAGGCCGCCACCGTAGAAGAGGAAGACGCGGTGGAAGAAGAGGAATCCGAATGGACGACGGTCCATTGGGGTGGGAATCATAACGAGACTAGTGAAAGCAGGGACAGGACCTGGTGGACAAAGATTCATGGGGGGTCCTGGCCGCACTGGCATCGTAAGTTCCCTCTGCCAGGATGGGTTGATGATCGCTCCTACCGCCTTGAGTTCGTCTTTTCAGACGGCGAGATATTCACCGTTTATGACAGTAGGAAGATGGCGATGAATTCAAACGGGCCCAAGTATAGACCTGAAGAACACGGTGAAAGCGACCCGAGAAAGCAGCATCCTAAAATTGGTGCGGCGCTCGGTGCCAAACCTACCTGGGTCAAGTTCAGGGAAATCTAGATTTACCAGAGTTGTCATTCATCTCTATCTGGTTTTTCGCTGCAACATTCAGCTCTTAAGCGCTGAAGTTGTGCTCCCCCGTTCTTTGCTCACATCCAATGCCCCCTTGCCAAGATGGACTACTGTCATCGCCAGGTGCCGGAGTTGCACCAAGGCTGAGCAGTACCTTGCCCGCTGGCGAATCTCAGGGTAAACGCATTGTCGACCAGTCGATTGATTTGCAGATAGTGAGAAATTGATTTCTGATTCTGACAATCTTGTGGCATGATATTAGGAATTGCTGAAGAGAGGTGTTTTTTTTCGAAATCAATCATTTGACCGGTACTTTGCACAGAACGCCCGAAAATATAGTCGCTGAACAGACCCGGCTGCTCTATGCCAGCGCCTTGATGCCGATTATCGTATCAGTGCTTGCCGCAGCTCTGCTGGTCATCACCCTGTGGACCGAGATAGACCATCGCCTGCTGGTTGGCTGGCTCGCCGCCCTGACGCTTGTCTCTGCTCTGCGGCTTCGGATATTGAGGCTTTATTCCAGCCAGGGACAAAATGATCCAACCAATCAGGATTATTGGCACCTCCGTTTTTTGATTGGCAACTATATCTCCGCTTCAATCTGGGGGATCTCCTCATTTATCATATTTCCTGAGCACAGCCTCTCATTACAGATCGTCTATTTTATGGTAATGGTCGGCATGGCCGCCGGCGGTGTTTCTTCTCTGTGCCCCAGTTTTCGGGCGGTGGCCGGTTTCCTTACCTTCATCCTTTTTCCGGTAATCCTCAAACTGCTGTTATACATGACTCTGCCGGCTTTATTGAAAGCCTTCCTGGTTTTTCTGTTCTGGTATGTGACCGTGTCGGGCAGCAAGAAAATAAATCTCAATATCCGCGAAAACATAGAGCTGCGGCAGCAGAGCATCAACCGGGAGAAAATTCTGAAGATCAGCGAGGAACGCTATCGGCATATCTTCAGTAACGCTCCGCTCGGAATACTGCAGTATGATTCGGATGGCAGGATCCTGGATTGCAACGAGGAATTGATTCGGATACTCGGCTCCACAAGGGATCGGTTGATTGGCATGAATATGCTGGCAACGCTTCAAAATCCTGATCTGCTTGAAGCATTGAGGAAATCCATCAGCTCCGGTGAGGGCTACTTCGAAGGTGACTATACGTCAGTAACCGGCAACAAGACTACGCCCGTCAGAGTTTTTTTCAAGACAATCCACCACTCGGAAAAAGCTGTTTCGGGCGGCATCTGCATCGTCGAAGATTTCACCGAAAAAAAGGAGTCGGAACAGCTCATCAAATACCATGCCTCCTATGATACGCTGACCGGGCTTCCCAACCGCCGTCTATTTCTTGATTATTTGGGAGGAGAAATCTCCCGCGCTGAGCGGCACAACTATTTCGGGGCGCTGCTCTATCTTGATATCGACAACTTCAAGACCATCAACGACTCGCTGGGGCACTCCGTGGGAGATGAATACCTGATCATGGTAGCCAGCAGGTTGAGCGAATTCATCCGCAAGGAGGACGTGGCAGCCCGAATGGGCGGAGATGAGTTCACCGTGGTATTTACCGAACTGGGCAGCAGTTCGCAAATAGCGGCCAGCAAGGTGAGAAAAATAGCCGAGGAACTTAACCTCTGCCTGTCCTCTCCCTGCAAGATTGGTGAAAGGGATCTGCAGAGCACGGTCAGTATCGGTATATCACTGTTTCCCAAGGACAACAGGGGAGTGGATGATATTCTCAAACAGGCGGACACGGCAATGTATCGGGCCAAGGCCGCAGGTCGCAACGAGATCTGCTTTTTCCTGCCGAGCATGCAGGAGGCCGCCGATGAAAAGCTGCACATCAGCACCGAACTGAGGCAGGCCCTTAAAGAGGATGATCTGTATCTCTGTTTTCAACCGCAAACCGATATTTCCGGTATCCTCATCGGGGCCGAAGCCCTGCTTCGCTGGCACCACCCCGAAAGGGGGCTGATTCCCCCTGACGTCTTCATCTCCATCGCTGAAGAAACCGGGCTGATGCAGGATATCGGCCAGTGGGTGCTGAGGGCCGCCTGTCGGAGAATCAAGGACTGGAAGGATAAGGGCCTGCTCAAGAACGATCAGACAATTTCAGTGAACATCAGTGGCATCGAAATAGCCTCTCCTGATTTTGTCAGTCAGGTCCTCAGGACATTGGAAAAAACGGGCGCCACTCCCCAAAACCTTGGTATCGAACTCACCGAGGGCAGCCTTATCTCCACCGGGAGGGACATCGTTGGCAAAATGATGAAGGTGCAGGAACTGGGGGTGAAATTTTCTGTTGATGATTTCGGAACCGGCTATTCGTCGCTCAACTATCTCAAGAGCCTGCCCCTGCACACCCTTAAGATTGACCGCTCTTTTGTCAATGATATCAACAGCATTGAAGATAATGTCGTGCTGGTGGATACCATTATCATGATGGCCGCCAACCTCGGTCTCGATGTCATCGCCGAAGGGGTGGAGACCGAGCAGGAGTTGCTCTATCTCAACAGAAAAGGCTGTCTGGTCTATCAGGGGTTTTATTTCAGCAAACCGGTCGAGGAGGAGCTTTTCGTCAAGATCCTTGAGCGGGGGCGAATAGATTGACGGCTACTTCCGACGTGTCTCTAATCATACATACTGGACGACCAGATAGGTCACGTAGACAGCCAGCAGCCAGAGTCCCTGCCATTTACTGAAATAGCCCGTCTTGTTGGTTGAGATGAAAGTCCTGAAGGACAGGAGGATGATCAGCATGGCAGGAAAGTGGAGGAAATAGAAATTCCGGGGAATTTCAAGTGGAACGGCCGCTGCCGCTGCGCCAATGACAAAAAGGCAGTTGAGCACATCGGCGCCGACAATATTGCCCACGGTGATTTCCGGATGTCCCTTGCGGATGGCAGTGATGGCCGTGATCAGTTCGGGCAGGGATGTCCCGAAGGCCACCATGGATGCGGCAATGACATCGTCCGGTACGCCAATTCGTTCAGCAACTTCTGAGGCCCCCGGCACCAGTAGTCGGGCTCCGACGATGACCAGGCTCAGTCCCCCGATTAGCAGAATCCACGATAATCCAAGTCCTCTGACACTGGCTTCCCCATTATTTTCGGACTGATCTGCATCATCGCGCTGCTGCTTCGACCAGTGATAGGTAAGATAGAGATAACCGACCAGTAGAATGAGAAAGAAAAACCCAACCCAGCGTTCGAGTACAGGCGGTGAGCCAGGCGGCCGGGTCGCCAGCGCAGCCACGCTGAGCAGAACCAGCAGTACGGCGGCGCCGATCTGAATCCAGCCGGTACGATTGAGGATATAGCGATTCACCGGCATTGGGGCGAGCACGCAGGAGAGACCGAAAATCAGGCCTGTATCGGCGATTATCGAACCCACACCGTTGCCGAGTGCCAGTCCGGGATTCCCCATAAAAGCTGCCATCACAGATACGAATGCCTCGGGAAGGGTGGTGCCCAATGAGATGATGGTGGCACCGATGACGATCTTTGGCATGCCTGTTCTGGTGGCCAGATCGACGGCACCCTCGACCAGCCAGTCTGCACCTTTGGCCAGCACCGCGATACTGACCAGGACCACTGCCAGCAGCACCCAGAGGCTCGAGTTGTCCATGTAGCTGTGCAGGACCGCTTCGTTGCCGATTATCTGTAACAGATCATATTCCATAAAGTTTGCTCTAGAACGCAACAGCGAGATTGTCGCCGGGATAATTGTTTTGTGGGCAATATCTGACAGCTTCCTGTCGATTGCGCAAGTAAAATGTGAGAGACTCGTCCGATTGTGCAGGTAAACTGCTCAATAAGAGACTTTTGCCAGGATTGTTGGTCTGCCTCTACACGCCAACCGGCGACGAGCCCGCACACCTCACCAGCTATCGGCTCAAGGAGTGCGGGCTCGTTACGCTATTTATCCTGGATCTCGGAAGAGCTGGAGATGAGGCTGTTCTGGGACACAGCCGGATAAAGATAAGCAGCGGATTGAGGGAGCGAGCAAACTATTTCATGCTCAGCACTTCGAGGCTGACAAAAATTTCGACCTCTTTGCCGACCACTCCCATGTCGTAGAATTTTCCACCACCGACACCGTGGGCAAGACGATCAATTACCACGGTACCATTGAAGCCTGCCACCTCGGTACCTTTTTTGGCCGGATGTTCAGTAACCCCTTCGAGTTTAAGCGGCAGAGTCATATCGTAGTCTTGGCCTTTGACCGTCAGAGTGCCGGCTACATTGTAGAGACCATTGCCTTCATCGGTAATCTTGGTCGACACAAAACTCATCTGGGGGAATTTACTGCTGTCAAAAAAATCAGCAGACAGCAGGTGTTTGTCTCTTTTGGTGATATTGGTATCGATGGAGTCCACCTCTATGGTGAATACGAAACTGGATTGATCGAGCTGTGCCGGATCGAATTTCACCTCGATGTCAAAGTCATTGAAGTGGCCCGGCACTTTCGAAAAGATGTGGTCGACCATGAAATAGATACCCGAATGGGCTTTGTCCACATCCCATGATCTGGCGGCGCCAAAGGCGATGGAACTGCTGACCATGAGCAGTAAGGTAAGAATCGTAATTGTAATTTTTTTCATGATTGTCTCCTTATTTAGATGAAGTCCGCATCTTGCGCCTGGCACTGGCTTTCACGCTCACTGTCCAGAAGATGGTCAGGGTGAAAAGACTGAGAACGAAGATACGGGGGATGGTTTGTTCAAACGACTCGCTGACGAACAACACGTGCACAGTGGCCAGCAGGAGGGCCAGGTAACCTGCCGGTCGGTGAAAACTCCTCCAGATATTATAAGGCAGGTGAATCCTCTGCCTAAAATGGGAAGAACCAGCCAGCAGGATGATACAGGCGAACAGCGCCGCACCGACCATTTCCGGCCAGAATTTTTTCCCCATCGGCAGATTTGCCAGACCTTCTGGAATGAGAACCAGCAGGATGTGACCGGCAGCTAACAGAAAGAGGAGCAGTCCATTTAGTTGATGCAGGCGCAGCAGCTGAGCCGACCCAAAAACCTGGTCGAGAAAATGGTTTCTTGCAGATATTATGATCTGCAGGTAAAGAAGGATAAATCCGAGCAGGCCAAGATATTGGCCTCCGATCAACATGATCTTGTCCACCCCGGTCTTGTACCAGAGCGTGGTGGTCTCATAATAGGATGGAATTGCCAGGACGCCGGAGAGAAACAGCAGAAATCCTGCGCTCAGGACGACCCTGTAGATCGCCAACCTGAAATCAGGTGATGTTGTCTGCCTAGAGGTGGTGCTCATATCAGTTATTCCAGTATATCATTACGACAGGGTGGTACCCCGGTCTCAGTGAGACTATTTTAACTGTCCATCAGCAAGTCAACGGCAGTTCAGTGTGATAGCTTTGAATATTAGAGATATAACAAGCTGCAGAGGTGGATCGATCTACCTGGATCTCGATGATGTACTCTGTGATACCGCGGTCGCCTATCTTGATCTGATCGACCGGGAGTTCGGGTTGCAGGTTGACTTTGAACAGATCTTTTCGTTCGATCTGCAGAAATCGTTCGGGCTCTCCGATGAAGCCAATCTGCATATGTTC
>JBPCUV010000448.1:0-4265 GCA_051010975.1 Desulfocapsaceae bacterium | reverse complement strand
AATATCTGATCGTTGCCGAATTCGGCCTTCAACCGTGCCCCTTCCTCAAACATTTTTCTGATCCAGGATGACTTCTCACTGAAATTCTGCATCTTTTCTGAAACGGCCATATCTGCGTCCTCTATATCGTGGTGTCTTAATAGTTTATTGTGCGTGGTGCCGTGTTGGCTACCCTCCGAACTTCCTTTTGAAAAAGTCATAGGCCGCATTGATTTCCTTCATTTTTTCCTCTGCAACCTGCTTGAATTCATCGCCGAGATGGCTGACCTTGTCAGGGTGATATTTCATACTGAGCTGTCGATACGATTTCTTGATCGTTTCCATATCAGCTCCGGGCTCGAGACCGAGCACCGCATAGAAGTGCACATCGTTCTCACGCGCCTCGGTAGCCTGGCGCTGTTTGTGATAGGTGTATTTGGCCTCTATGGTACGCAGATCATACTGGGAAATATCGAGAAAAACACCAATCTGCCTGGCCTTCTCCAGCTCATTCTGGGGGACCGGGTCCTTGGTATAGACGATCTGATAAATCAGTTCCAGAAGGATCAGACGTGGCTCATAGGCAAACGTCCGCTTGAACTCTTCGAGCATGGACTCCAGGGTCTCAGTCGATTCGGTGGCCTCTTTGATAAGATTCTTGACCCAGGCCATCTTGGTCTGATTGTAGTGCAGGTTGTATTGAAAAAATCGCTGAATGGTCTGGACTTCGTCTTTTGACACGTGGTCATCGAGTTGGGCGATTCTTACCAGGATGTGAACCAGCAGCCAGACGAATCGATTATGGCTCTCGGACTGGGTGGAAGCATAGCTGGCAACCTGGCGCTGGAGCCAGAATTGGAAGCCGAAAAAGATCGCCAGGGCAACCAGAATGAACATTGCTCCTGCGTAGAACACAAACCCCAGAAAATTGCCGAGCCCGGAGAAGCCTCCGCTAACCAGGGCGATAAGAGCGCCGATGACCAGACAGCCGCCGCAACCGGGGCCCTGTTGCTGATATTGATATCTCATAGTGTCTTGATGTTGATTATTTATCCCTGATTTGTTCTTAGTCGGTAACGAAAAGTGCTTCGATGAATTCCTCGGCGTCGAAATCTCTCAAATCGTCAACCTGTTCTCCGACGCCGATAAAGCGGATTGGCAGGTTCAGCTCTCTGGTGATAGTGGCGACAATGCCCCCTTTGGCAGTTCCATCAAGTTTGGTCAGCGCCACGCCGGTTACCCCGACGGCATCATTAAATAATTTGGCCTGGGAAATACCGTTCTGACCGGTGGTTGCATCGATCACAAGCAGTACCTCGTGGGGGGCACCCTCCAGTTGTTTGTTCATGACTCTTTTTATCTTCTTCAACTCCTCCATCAGGTTGACCTTGGTATGCAGGCGTCCGGCGGTATCCACCAAGACCACATCGTATTCCTTGCTGCGGGCAACACTCATGGCGTCATAGACGACGGCTGAGGGATCCGCACCTTCCTGCTGGGCAATAACCCTGACGTCGTTTCGTTCTCCCCAGATCTTCAATTGGGATGTAGCGGCGGCTCTGAAGGTATCTGCCGCCACCAGCAGAACAGAGTGATCGGTCTGCAGAAATTTCCTGGTGATTTTACCGATCGTCGTCGTCTTACCAACGCCGTTAACGCCAACTACCATGATCACGAAGGGTTCGTTTTCCGGAAGGGACAGTTCCTGCGGTTTGCCGTCACCGCCGATATAGGCCTTGAGCTGATCTTTGATTATCTGCTTCAGAGCCTGGGGATCAGATAGATTGTCTCGTTTGATCTTTTTTCTGGCCTGCTCCAGCAAGTCCTGCGTAGTGCCGATGCCCAGATCAGCCGTGATCAGGATCTCTTCCAGTTCATCGAACAGTTCGGCATCGATCTCCTTTTTCCCGAGAAAGAGCTGATCGATCCTGATGGTGAACGATTCCCTGGTCCTGCTCAAACGTTCGGACAAGCGTTTGAACATGGAGCCCGGTTTTTCCTTAGATGACTGTTCAGCTTCAACCGGTACTTCAACTTCTTCTGCTGCTTCAACTGGTTCTTGTTCTATGACAGGTAATTGCTCGGGCGGCGATACCTCAACGGTTTCAAAAATATCCTCCCGCGCGGGTTCCTGGACAATTTCCTCGACTTGATCGACCGGGTCCGCTACCTCCTGAGGCTCTGCGAGCGGCTCTTGTTCACTATGGTCTGGTTCTACAGACTCCTCGACGGGAGTCTCTGCCTGCACTGGTCCATCAGTTTCAGCGGGGACCTTTTTTTTCTTCTTCCTGAACCAGCCAAGCATAACTATACCTTTGTCTTTCTATTGTCCCTGTCCTCTCTGTTTGGTAATTGCTGCACAACCAGTGGGCAGGGGGTATATCTTTATGGTGAATCACTCATATTACGTAGTCTGGACGGAGAACGCAATAAAAAGAGGTGACAACGTGATCTCAATACTTCCGGTCAGGCCAAGTCGAGAGGGTCATAGGTCCTCTGAAAATGATTGCATTTAGCGTTGGTCGCATTATTTTAGTGTGGTTGATTTGTGTAAATGTGAAAATCGCTTCCCAGGCAAGCTAAGTGTAGAGCTGCGGACTGCCCATACTATACTCGATGGTGTGCCGGGTGCAGTCACCCTGGGAATTTTCTAAAAGACAGTCCCACTATTAGTAAATCGAGAATTAGCTATCAGGAGGAAGTAACAATGGCTCACTCATGTGGTGGATCCAGTTCGCATGGATCCAATGAATCCCAGCAGGCCATGCTGGCCCAGCAGGACAATGCAATCACCAATTCTCTGGGAAAGATAAAGAATAAGATACTGGTTATGAGCGGCAAGGGCGGTGTCGGCAAGTCCACCGTCTCAGTCAATTTAGCGCTAAGTCTGGCCAAGAAGGGGCACAAGGTCGGTTTGATGGATGTCGATATTCATGGTCCGGACGTGGTCAGGATGCTGAACATCACCGGCACCATAGAACCGCCAGCCTCGGAAAAGGATCTGGTAAAACCTCTCTTGTACAACGATAATCTCAAAGTGGTATCGCTCGAGTACATGATGAAGGACCGCGACGAAGCAATCATCTGGCGTGGACCATTGAAAATTCAGGCAATCAGGCAATTTGTCGCCGATTTCGACTGGGGAGAGCTTGACTATCTGATCATCGATGCTCCTCCGGGTACCGGTGATGAGCCGCTCTCTGTGGCCCAAACTATCCCATTGGTAAAAGCGGTGGTCGTAACCACTCCTCAGAAAGTGGCCCTGGCCGATGTCAGGAAATCGATCAACTTCTGTAAAACGGTCAATGTGGATATCGTCGGTGTGGTAGAGAATATGTCAGGTTTTGTCTGCCCGCACTGCAACGAAACGGTCGACATATTCAAGTCCGGCGGCGGCGAGCAGGTGGCTCGTGAGTTCGACCTGCCATTTCTGGGACGTGTCCCCATGGACCCCAAGGTTGTAATGGCCGGTGACGATGGTAAACCCTATCTTTCTTCGGACGAGGATAGTCCGGCCATCGGTGCCTTTGGGAAAATTGTCACAGCCGTGGAAAACCGGCTTCCCGCAGTAGCTCCGCCGATGATGTTCAAGACGGCTGGGGCCGGCCACAGTGGCGATTGCGGCTGTGGTTGCCAATCCAATAAAAACTGAGGTTGTTTCACCTTTAAAACTTATCAGACGGGCGGATATGAAAGTTGAACAGCAGATGGTAGGTATGATGGGAGTATGTTGCTACATCCTCAGTTGCGAAACCACGGCCAAAGCAGCAATTGTCGATCCAGGCGGTGACGAGCAACGCATCCTCGACCGAGTGGCCGAAGCAGGCCTCGAGGTTGAATACATCATTGCCACCCATGGTCATCCTGATCATGTCTGCGGTAACCGAAAGATAAAGGAAGCGACTGGTGCAGCCATCATCATGCATGAGGATGATGATGATTTTTTCTCCCAGAGTCAGGTGAAGAGCTATTTTTCCATGCTTGGCATGGAAGAATCGCCAGCCACCGATGTCAGGGTTAAAGAGGGCGACTCCATAAGCTTTGGTGAAGTCTCGCTGCAGGTAATCCACACACCGGGTCATACGCCGGGTGGAATGTGCCTTTATGCAAAACCGGATCTCATTACCGGGGATTCTCTATTTGTCGGCGGCATCGGCCGCACTGATTTTCCCGGTGGTTCCCATCGAGATCTGATCTCTTCAATCCAGAAAAAACTTCTGGTATTGCCGCCTGAAACCGTGGTGTGGCCGGGCCATGGATACGGCGGCAGTCGCTCCACCATCGAA
>JBPCUV010000447.1:0-3138 GCA_051010975.1 Desulfocapsaceae bacterium | reverse complement strand
AACAATTTAAGGAGATATTTCAATGGGTTATGAAATGGACAAGTCATTCATTGTAAAACCGCATCACACTTCGCCAAGGAGACTATACAGCCAGTCAGGTGTGGACTGGCAGTATAGAGTCGATTATGAACGACTGCGCCAGGATCGCTTGGCGCGCACCCGTGAACAACTGGAGGCTTATGACCTCGGGGCGCTGGTACTTTATGCCGGTGCCAATATTCGTTATGTCTGCGGGTCATACCAGGGTAACTGGAAATACAATATCAATATCCGCTATCTGGTCCTGCCCCGCGACGGCGAACCGGTGTTCTTTGAAACTGCAGGATCCGATATGCATTGTGCGCGTATAGATCTGCCGTGGCTTGAAGATAATATCCGTCCTGCCATCACCTGGCAGTGGGCTGAAGGAGCAGTGCCCCATATGGCCCAGCGAATGGTGGAAAGCGTGCTTGAAGTTCTGAAAGAGAATGGTGTCGAGAAGGAAAAAATCGGTATCGACAACCTTGATATGCCATCCCTGCAGGCCTTCAAAGATGCCGGCGTAAACATCGTCAACGGCTGGCCGGCAATGTCTTCTGCCAGGGTTGTGAAAACGGTCGACGAGATCGAGCTGCTGAAGCAGGCATCCTCTATTGGCGATGCAGCCATGTGGAAAATCAAGCATGAGTGGCTCAAGCCCGGGGTCACCGAACGGCAGATAGAGGCCAAAGTCCATGAATTCATGCTCAGTGCCGGATGTGAGATCATCTACGACATCATTGTGGCCTCAGGCGGCAATACCAGCCCCTACCGCCGCTGGGCCACGGACAAGCTGATTCGCCAGGGTGACCTGGTCATTATTGACATTAACGCCGTCGGGCCATCCGGATATTTCATCGACTTTGTCAGGTGTATCAAGTGCGATGGTAAACTGACGCAGGAGCAGATCGGCTTGTACCGTGAAGTGTATGACTCGATGTACGCGGGCCTCGAGCAATTGCGTCCCGGGAATACCACGGCGGATGTCGCAAAATGCTTCCCCGAATATGACGATGACAAATACGGCACCGTCACCCTGCAGCAATTTGCCCATAGCATCGGGCTGACCCTCTACGAGGGCATGTGGATATCCAGGGCGTACTCCCTGGATTACCCCGCCGAACTAAAAGAGAACATGTATTTCGCAATCGAGACATTCGCCGGACACCCGGGTCTGGAGCAGACATGTCGACTGGAAGAAAATGTATTGGTAACCGCTGATGGACCGGTGGTTTTCACCATGATGGAGCACATGGAAGAGGCATTTCCGGAAAAGTCCTAGATACCAATCATTTGTCTACTATTAACCTGTTACACAGGTGAGGAGGTAGTTCATGAAAATCAGATCTCGTTTCGTTTTATGTGTGCTAACGATGCTTTTTAGTATCGTTCTCATCGCCGGCTCGGCATTAGCTGCCGATTGGCCGGATAAACCAATCACGGCAGTGATCATGTATAAAGCTGGCGGTGGCACGGACACAATGACACGTGCCTATACCAAAGCCATGGAAGAAGCGCTCGGAGCCACGGTAAACGCCGTTAACCGGCCAGGTGCAACCGGCTCTCTGGCAGCTGATTTCGCCTATTCAAAACCAGCCGACGGCAACTGGTGGCTGGGCGGTTCTCAGTTTGGCAAATCGTTGCGCGTGCTGGGTTTGTCAACCCTTACACCCTACGGAGACTGGCAATGGTTTAAAGTGGCCAACGGTATCCAGGCCTTCTCAGTTAAGGCTGATTCTCCGTTCAAGACCATGGAGGATTTCATCAACGCCGCCAAGAAGGACCCGGGCAAGGTCACCATGTCCAACTCCGGAATTGGTGGTATCTGGCATGAAGGTAATGAAATCATGGCCCAAAATGCCGGCATTGAAACCAAACAGGTCCCCTACAAAGGTGGCGCACCGGCAGTTCTGGCTACCCTCCAGGGCGAAGTTGATGTAGCTGGAAGTGGGTTACACGAAGTAATCGGCCATATCCGCTCGGGAGAAATGAGAAATCTGGCGATTTTTACCAAAGAACCCATAACGCTCGAAGATGGGACAGTCCTGAGGCCCATTACCGAAGTATTGCCGAATCTCGAGTCTTATGCACCGTTCGGTTCTGAATACACGCTTGGTGTTAAAAGAGACACCCCGGCTGACGTGCTTATGAAGATCAAAGAGGCATTCGTTGCCGCAGGTGATTCACCAGAATTCAATGAGCTTCTGAAGAAGAAATTCTTCTTTAAAGCGGTAACAACCGGTGAAGATGCCGATCGGTTGGCAACTCTGCGGGAAGCGGTGACCTCCTGGCTATTCTGGGACATGAAAGTAGAAGGGGCCAAGGTCAATCCAGCGGATCTGGGCATTCCACGACCTGAAGATTTCGACAAATGGTGGCCACCCGAGGGGTATAAGCCTCTATTCTAACCACCGCAATGAGTAAGAAGCAATCTACCCTCAGCCTTGTTGAAGGATGGGCTCCTTCTCGGCACAGGGAGTGTGAGCTCCTGAGACAAGGCTGATTTTTTTCAAAAGGTAGAGTGTTTAGGGACGAGCAAGATGATTGATTCAGAAAGTAAAATCAAGGTCTCGAGGGCTGAATCAAAGGCGAAGTCTGACTTTGTCGCAGCCCTCGTCATCATGATTTTCAGCATCGCGGTGGGGATCAACTCCCTTGGTATGCCGCGGCATAGTGGCTGGAGCACGGCAGCAGGCCTGGTTCCGCTCATCTTGTCCGTATCACTGTTTATGATGGCGTGTGGACTCATGGTTTCTTCCATAAGGCGAGATGCATTCGCCAAATTTGCCGAACTGAAAGACCGTGATTTCCTGTCCAGGGTGTTCACCGATACTTCAGCGCGGAAAACGGCTTGTATCATTGCAATAACAACCGGTTATATAACGGTCCTCGTGGACCGGGTTCCGTTTGAAGTTTCTGGATTTATTTTTCTTTTAGTCGCCCTGCAGATGTGTTGGAAAACGGGATCATTGCAGAGGAAGCTGGCCGTCTCAATTTTGGTTCCTGTCGTACTGACGATGATTTTCAGGCTGTTTTTCAACATCTTTCTGCCAGGCGGCACTCTGCTTGAGTTGGTTTTATAGCAGGAGAAATAGATGTACTCTTTTTTCCAGGCCTTTG
>JBPCUV010000446.1:0-10898 GCA_051010975.1 Desulfocapsaceae bacterium | reverse complement strand
CCGGCATATGTCACAAAGAACTCGGTGACCTCGAAGCAGCTATTTCCTCATATCGGCGGGCACTGGAAATTGCGCCAGACGATTTAGATTGCCGCTACAACCTGGCCGGATGTTACCAATCCCTTGGAGACGACAATCAGGCGGCAAAAATCTACGAGTCGATTGTTGCAAAGAGTCCAACTCATCTCTCATCTCTTAACAACCTGGCTTATCTGACTCACAAAAATGGGGAAAACGAGCGCGCCAGGGAACTTTATGAACAGATTCTCAAGTTAAACCCAGCGCACGTTTCGGCCGATTATATGCGTGCAGCACTTTCTGGCGAGACAAGAAGTCAGCCTCCAGGCTCTTACATCAGAGAGGTATTTGACGAGTTCGCAGGTCATTATGAAGCCAAACTGACCGGCAGTCTTGGTTATGATCTTCCCTCAAAACTACTTGATATATATCTGCATCTTCGTCCCCGCAGCAGACCGCATAGACTCCTGGACCTAGGTTGTGGGACAGGGTTGGTCGGTGAAAAATTTGGACCGTTAAGTCGGTCGATAACAGGAGTTGACATCTCCAGGAAAATGCTCGATGTGGCACGGGCTAAGCAGGTGTATGAAAAATTACACTTTTCCGAAATATCAGAGTTTCTCGAGACAAACCCTGGAACCATATATGATCTTGTTGTCTGCGCTGACGTGCTCCCCTACATTGGCGAATTGGGGGAGTTGTTCAAGAAGATATCTTTAATAATGGCTTCTGACGGCCACTTCATGTTTTCAGTCGAGCACCAGACCACCGATGCTGCTTTTCCAGTTCTTCAGCCCAGCGGTCGTTTCGCTCACAGTCCAAGATACGTGGCTGACTCGGCCACTCAAACCGGCTGGGATATAATCTCTGAGACATCGCTCGAATTGAGAAAGGAAAGAGAAGGATGGATCAAAGGCTGCATTTACGTAATGAACTTGACTGACTTCAAATAAAGAGGCTGCTCCGTTGTACCAGCCAGCAGATTATCAATCCGGAGCAGAGTGATACAAGACCAATGACCCGCAGGGTGGATGGCGGGACCTCGCTCAGCTTGAGCAACCACTCCCGCATTTTTTCAGGAGCTGCCGCATATGGCAGACCCTCTACTATAAGTACCATGGCAAACACTAGAACGAGTAATTTCATATTAATTAATCAGCACCTGGACTGAAGATTTAGTTGTAGTTGACAAAGCTACTATTATATTTACAAAATTCAGTGAATAAGTTAATTGATAGATCACTCCAGCTGGCGTACAATGTTGCTGGGCCGGATCTTACCTATTCGATCGATTCTAAAGTATCGCGGCCCAGTTCTTTTGGCAATCCACAAATACAGCTATTTGATGACAGATTCTAATCGTTCCAAATACCAGGAAGCAGGCGTCGATATCGACAAAGGCAACGCCTTTGTCAAAAAGATCAAATCGGTGATCGCCGACACGCACCAGCGGGGTGTTCTCAACGAGATCGGCGGGTTCTCCAGTCTATTTTCGATTGACAAGGAGAAATACGAAAGCCCGGTCCTTGTCTCTGCCACCGATGGGGTCGGTACCAAACTAGCGGTGGCAAAATCCTGCGAAAAACATGACACCATCGGCATCGATCTGGTTGCCATGTGTGTCAACGACGTTATCGTCAGCGGCGCCAAACCATTATTTTTCCTGGATTACCTGGCGGTCGGTAAACTCGAGCTGGAAGTTGCCAGCCAGATTGTGACCGGCATTGCCGAAGGCTGCAAACAGGCCAAATGTTCCCTTGTAGGAGGTGAAACTGCGGAGATGCCGGGGCTCTATCGTCAAGGCGAATATGATATAGCCGGATTCGTCACCGGCATCGTAGACCGTGACGACATAATTGACGGCTCGGACATCAGGGTCGGCAACAAGATTATTGGTCTCGGCTCTAATGGCCTTCATGCCAACGGTTTTTCTCTGGTCAGAAAGATCTGTTTCAACGACCTGGGACTAGGTGTCGACGACTTCATAGAAGAACTCGGAGGCAAGCTTGGCGAGGAATTGCTCAAACCGACACGAATCTATGTGCAGCCCATCCTCAATGTTCTTAAAAATTACAAGATTAACGGTATGGTTCACAATACCGGCGGTGGTTTTTACGACAATATTCCCCGTGTATTGCCCAACGGCTGCAGAGCAATTATAGACAAGAATGCTTTCCCTGTACCGCCGGTTTTCCCTTATCTGGCAGCCAACGGCGCCGTTTCTGAAGCTGAAATGTACCGCACCTTCAACATGGGAATCGGCTTTATGGTTATCGTCGAGGATAAAGACGTGAATGACGTTCTACTGCAGTTCTCTGCTCTCGGGGAAACCCCTTATCTTATAGGCGAAGTTCAGGCTGAGGCTGAAGGACAACAGAAAGTAGAATTCATATAAATCAGTTTGAGTACCGCAAGAAAAGGGGGCTTCGTTTACACGAAGCCCCCTTTTCTTTTCAAAAGACTTCTGACGGCCTGTTCAGCTTTCAGCACAATCAGCGGTACTTCCTTTGATCTTCTCAAGCGCATGATCTAAGGCAGGCAGCAGTACTCTGATGTTTTCCAATGCAGCTTTACGGCTGCCAGGCAAGTTAATTATTAGACTTTGTTTACGGATGCCGGCACGGCCCCTCGAAATCACCGCTTTGGGCGTAATCGTCAGGCTTGCAGCCCGCATTGCCTCGGCCATTCCGGGAACCTCTCTGTCAAATACGCGGTCCATCGCCTCGGGAGTAACATCGGTTGGTGACACCCCTGTTCCTCCAGTAGTGAGAACAAGATCCGCGCCCCTTGTTTCGGTTGCCTCCAATACAGCCTCGACGATCGGCTCTATCTGATCCGCCACCATGGCGTAATAGCAGAGTTTATATCCGTTTTCAGAAAACAGCTTTTTCAAGGCTTCTCCGCTGGTATCCTCTCTGAGCCCTCGAGCACCACTGTCGCTCATGGTTATAACTGCAAAATTGAATTGGCTCATAGTTTTCCAGCAGGAGACCTCTATTTATCAGCTGCTCTTTCAGCAACGATTTTTTCAGTAATCTGGGCAGGAACCTCCTCATAATGAGAAAAATTCAGAGTGAAAGAGCCGAGTCCACCGGTCATCGAGGTTAGCTCATTCGCATATGTCTGGATTTCTGCCATTGGCACCTGGGCAGTAACGATTTCTCCTTTTGGTCCGGAATCCATCCCCAATACGCGGCCCCGACGAGAGTTGAGATCGCCCATGATATCACCGACACTGTCCTTGCCCACGGTGACAACCATCTCCATGATCGGCTCGAGCAAAACCAGACCGGCTTCAGGAGCAGCTTGTTTAAAAGCAAGTGAACCGGCAATCTTGAATGCCATTTCCGAGCTGTCGACTGCGTGATACGAACCGTCGTAAAGAACCACTTTGACATCGGTTACAGGATAACCGGCCAGCACGCCTCTAAGCATAGCCTCCTGGATACCCTTCTCCACGGCAGGTCGGTATTGCTGGGGAATCACACCGCCGACTATCTTGTCGACAAATTCAAATTTATCACCGGGGTTCGGCGACAGTTCGATCCAGCAATCACCAAACTGTCCTCGCCCACCACTCTGTTTTTTATGCCTGCCCTGGGCCTTGGAAGTCCCTCTGATTGTTTCCATATATGGAATCTTGGGTAGATTGAGCTCCATCTCAACACCAAATTTTCGCTGTATGATACTGCCGACAACCTCCAGGTGTACCTGGCTCATTCCTGACACCAGGGTTTCCCCTGTCTGCTGCTCTCGCGACATCTTCAGGCTCAGGTCTTCATCGAGCATACGGTTCAAAGAAGAGAAGAGTTTCTCCTCA
Organism: Desulfocapsaceae bacterium; assembly: GCA_051010975.1. Classification (GTDB taxonomy): domain Bacteria; phylum Desulfobacterota; class Desulfobulbia; order Desulfobulbales; family Desulfocapsaceae; genus JABDQA01. Next base: position 7,060 of record JBPCUV010000446.1, on the reverse strand, counting down.
TCGCCCTTTTTAGCGGAAACCGCATAGGTTATAACCGGTGAGAGCGGTTCGCTGGCCTCAAGAACAAGCGGATTATCCTGGCTGCAGAGTGTGTCTCCGGTGGTTGTTTCCTTCAATTTAGCTACAGCTACAATCGCTCCCGGTCCTACACTGTCCACCTGGCGCTGCTCTTTTCCCTCGATGAGAAAAAGATTACCGAATCGCTCGCTGGTTTTTTTATTGGCGTTGTAGAATGATTCCCCTTCCAGGGTGCCGGAAAATACACGAAAGAGTGTAAGCCGGCCAGCGTAAGGATCCGCCATTGTCTTAAAGACATAGCCGACAAAAGGCGCATCAGCGGACGGCACACATTCGATCTCTTCCTCAGTTGCAGGATTCAAAGCCATGCGCGATGCCACATCAGCCGGAGTCGGCATGAAGTCGTTTATCGCATCCAGAACACCACTGGTGCCAAAATTTTGAGTGGCGCAGGTCACCCCTACGGGGCTCACTTCACCTTCGGCCACTGCCTTTTTAAGACCAGCCTTGAGGTCCTCTTCGGTAAGCTCCCCTTCTTCTAAAAATTTTTCAATCAGCTCTTCATCGGTCTCGGCGATACTTTCCATAAGGGATTCCCGAGCGGTCGCAACCTCATCTGTCAAATCAGTCGGTATGTCGATTTCCTTTAAACCGCCTTTACCACCATCTTCGAATTCAAATGCTTTGTTGGCAACCAGATCAACGATTCCCTTGAAAGAGTCTTCCTGGCCAATTGGCAATTGGACAATCACCGGTGAGACCGGAAGAGATTCCTTGATCTGGTCGAAGGTTTTCTGGAAATCGGCCCTCTCGCGGTCCATCTTGGTAACAACAATCATTGATGGCAGACTGTTTTCGGCAATCAAATCAGCGAACTTCTGGGTCGATCCTTTGACACCCAGTACTGCTCCAATTACAAATACCGCTCCATCACAGACATGGGCGGCTGAAATTGCTTCGTTGAAAAATGAGTCGTCACCAGGAGTATCGATCAGGTACACTTCGTTTTTTTTCCAGGTGTAATTAGAAAACGAAGAGCTAATGCTAATGTTTCTTTTGATCTCTTCGTCATCGTAGTCCATCGAAGAGTTTCCGTCATCGACCTTACCCAGCCTGTTAATCTTCCCTGCAGTATAGAGCATGGCCTCTACAAGAGAGGTTTTTCCGCTGTTTCCGTGTCCCATTACCGCTATATTTCTGACCATTGCTGTATCCTGCATCTGCTTCTCCTCAAATTCGAAAAATAGATCTATTATCCAGTCAACTGTAATTAAATTAATTGAACGGGGCCTCGACGGTTTAACCACACCATATATTCAATTCATCAGTCAGAAAGTCAAGCATCATTGACCGTGTGAGCATATTTAATGGGCGGCTCCGACTAAATGATGATTTCATTTGATGATTACAATCAGCAGATGTTACATTCGCGTCTTGACAGTGACTCGCAAAACGGTCACAACTTGTGCTGCAGAGATAACTCCAGAAAGATGGTAACGTGAGCAAATCCAACACCCATTCAAGTGGACTTGCCAAATCGGCAGCAACCGTCTCAATAGCTGTGATGTGCAGCAGGTTGCTCGGGCTGGTTCGTGAGCAGGTATTTGCCGGTCTCTTCGGTGCAGGCTATGCCTATGATTCATTCGTTGTTGCCTTTCGCATACCCAATCTACTGCGTGATCTTTTTGGAGAAGGAGCCTTATCTGCAGCGTTTGTTTCAGTGTTTTCCGATTATGACGCTAACCGGAGCAAACAAGATACCTGGCTGCTCGCCTCCAATGTGCTCTGTTTTTTTATTGTAGCAATCTCTATTCTTACACTGCTGGGCATGCTTTTTGCGGATCAGATTGTTGCCCTGCTTGCTCCTGATTTTTCTGCCGTATCGGGCAAAGCTGAGTTGACTGCCACCATGACCGTCATCATGATGCCCTTTCTGCTTTTCATTTCCCTGGCAGCGGTGGTCATGGGAATTCTCAATACCAAGAATCGGTTCTTCGTCCCCTCACTGGCTTCAAGCTTCTTCAACCTTGGTTCAATCATCGGTGGCACAGCCCTGGCTTTTATTCTTCCACGCTATGGCTACCCGGCTATCATGGGAATGGCCTTCGGGACCCTTATCGGTGGTTTTCTCCAGCTTACAGTGCAACTCCCGGTGTTGAAAAAGGTGGGTTTCAGGTTTACACCGGTATTCAATCTGACCGACCCGGGCCTTCAGAGGGTGCTCAAATTGATGCTTCCTGCAACAATTGGTCTTTCAGCTACCCAGATCAATATCTTCATAAACACTAACTTTGCTGCATCCTGTGCTGAGGGCTCAGTGTCTTGGCTCAATTATGCCTTTCGGCTGGTGCAGCTTCCAATCGGTCTGTTTGGGGTAGCCATTTCAATTGCCGCACTGCCCGTCTTGGCGCGCCAGGCATCAACTAAGAATTTCGATGAAATGCGGGCAACATTTGTATCGTCCCTGACTATGGTGTTCTGCCTGACAATACCGGCGACTGCAGGTCTTATCGTCCTGGCCGAGCCGATTATCAGACTCATTTTTGAACACGGTGCCTTTACTGCCGCAGATACTCAAGCCACCGCTGTTGCCCTGTCGCTTTACGCGGTTGGATTATTTGCCTATTCGGCAAACAAGGTAATAGTCCCTGTCTACTACGCCATCAATGCTGCCCGCTACCCGGTGATTGCAAGTTTCCTCGCCATTGGCTTCAATGTGCTGATCATAGTCAACACCATCGACCATTTTCAGCACAGAGCCATTGCCCTCTCGACCTCAGCTGTGATGGTCATCAATTTCCTGTTCCTGATGATTGTCTTGTATCGCAGAATTGACGGTTTTTCCCTGCGAACCCTTGGGGCAGGAGTTACGAAAATCTTTATTGCCGCATCACTCATGTGCCTCGTGCTGATCTACCTGTATCGTCAATTCCACCTTCAATTCCATCTCTCAATTTTCCATCAACTCACTTTCTTGTTTCTTCTGATTACCATATCGGCTGGGTGCTACATCACAGTCCTGCACTTGCTTGGCCTGCAGGAATTGAGAGATATTACATCTAAAATAAGGGCGAGATTAGTCCGCTGATGCGATATTGAAAACTGCTTGAAGGGACGAGGCGATTTGGGAAACCTGAGCAGGTCAACCTGTTTTACGACAGTGTTCCTGCTCAGGTCTTGAAGAAGGTCCTCAGTTGCTGACCGGTTCACCGAAGGGGTTAAGCTGTTTTCCGGCGGCGGCATCAACCGTCACATACATCTCCATCTTGGTTTTTCCTAATTTTCCGAATCCGCCGCCCTGGAGGACAAGGATGGCGGTCTTATTCGGTTTTGTAAACGCGAGCAGGACATTGTTGTAGGAGGCCTCGCCCACGTGTCGCCACTGATCGTTTTTCATGGATTTAACCATATAATCTTTGAGCGACTGGACCTCCACATATCCGGAAAATATCAACACACCACCATGAAATGACTCGGTATTGATGGTCAGAGTTTTCTTAGTATCTAGCTTCATTTCGGGTGGAACTTTAATATCTTCATAATTGCTTACCGGACTTGGCAGCGGGCCGACACCGCCCCCTGAATCTACCGGTTTGTTCTGTGAAGCACATCCTGAGATAAACAGCAGGAAAATTCCCGCGACGAGATACATTGAAAACCTTCGCAGCTTAAGGGCCGTCATATCATTCCTCCTGGAAGCTTTTTGATTTACGCAGCTAACTATATAACTAGCTTAAATTTTGTAACAAAATGAAATTGGCAATCACTCTACTACATAATTTCGGTTTGGACAACATTCACCATACTTTAATTGATGCACAAACAGACACTGAACGTTATCCTGTAATTTCAGCGTTGGCGGGAAACATAAATAACATGTCAGATATTATAGTTGAAATAAGCCGCTATCCCATCAGGCTCGGACAATTCCTCAAATTGGCCGACATTGTCCAGGACGGGCTTGAGGCCAAAGCCATAATTCTTGAGGGAGAGGTTACGGTCAACGGTGTGACAGAAATGAGGCGAGGGAGACAGCTAAATCGAGATGACACTGTCACCTTCGAGAATAGTCGATACCTCTGCAGATAGGGCTGGTTTACAAACAATAACAACCCGACGTGTCACCAATCCAGTCCAATTTCGTGGACCATGACGGGCTGAGTAAATCCCTTCAATTCCATGGTGTGGGACCCAATTTTAGTCACCTTCTGCTTCTGATCCTTTAACACAGTATCAGTACAGAACACTCTGTCACCATCGGTACCGGAAGCCAGACGTTGGGCGATATTGACATCAGGCCCGATGACGGTGTAATCAAATCGTTCTTTCGAACCGAGGTTGCCAAGAAACATCTCACCACAGCTGATTCCTATACCAAGACCGATCTCAGCGAATATTGTATCCCGGGCAACATAGCTATTCCTCAACGTCCTGAAAGCTGCAATTGCCTCCTTACCTGTACAAAGAGCTGCCTCACAGGGATTTTGATGGGCCAGCGGGGCACCGAAAATTACCAAAGCACCGTCTCCCATGAACTTGTCCAGAGTACCTTGATTATTGTAAACTACCCGGGTGAACATACTAAAAAAATCATTGAGGAATTCGTGTAAGGCAGGCAGCGTAAGGTGTTGAGCCAGAAGAGTGTAATTTCTGATATCGGCGAACATTACCGTAAGCTGTTGAATAGTGCCGCCCCCCACCGTCTGCTGCCCCTGATCCAACAAAAACCTTGCTACGTCTGGTGAGACGTATTGTTCAAACAGGGTGCGGACTCTGGCGCTTTCCTGCTTCTCTCTCGTCAGCCTGATGTTTTCCAGTGCCGTCACGGTGAGTTGGGCCAAAATAGAAACCAGTTCGATGTCAGAGATATTGTAGCGCCTATCACCATCTCTTTGACTTATATTGATCACGCCAACCGATTGTTTTTTACTTACCAGAGGAAAAGAAATCGAAGACGACAGTTCTTTTCTCGTCAGCAACGGTTTAATATCTTCTGGGCTATTGTCACTACGATCAATAATTAGAGGGGTTCTCTTATCGAACACGCGGCCAGAGATGCGCTCCCCTGGTTTAACTCTGACCTGATCGATCACCTGTTCTGCAATCCCTCGAGAGGCAACGATGCGAAGACAAGAGGCGGTCTCATCCAAGAGCATGACCGAAAAAGAGGTTGCACCTATCTGTTCTTGCAGGGTATCGCCAACAAGGTTGCAGATCTCTTCTTCAGTTTCAGCCTTCAGTAATTTGCTGCCAAACCGGTAGAGTGGCAGCAAGACACGAAGCCTGTCGCTCTCCTTTTCTCTGGCCCGGGTCAAGATATCACCGCCCTCTGAAAAACCTTTCACTTTCATACGTTCAGGGTATATTCTGAGCAGTATTAAATCAAACTATTATCACGGGAAAATCTCCTTGATCTGCCTCCGTTTTCTACTTCACTGCACCCATGTCTGAATTACACGCCCCTCTCGCCGATCGTATGCGGCCCGATTCACTCGACAACTTTCACGGTCAGGAAAAGCTTGTAGGCAGAGGTCGTATGCTTCGTCAGCTGCTGGAAGGAGATTCCCTGCCCTCTCTAATCTTATGGGGGCCGCCCGGATCCGGTAAAACGAGTCTGGCAAAAATCATATCCTCCGCAACCGCCGCCGATTTCGTTTTTTTTTCGGCAGTACTCTCCGGGGTCAAAGAAGTACGGAAAATAGTTGAACAAGCGAGAACCAAACTGGAGGATCGACGGCTCAAGACAATCCTGTTTGTCGACGAGATTCACCGGTTCAATAAAAGCCAGCAGGACGCCTTTCTGCCTCATGTCGAAAGCGGCTTATTGACACTTATTGGAGCGACCACAGAAAACCCCTCTTTTCAGGTTATTGCCCCTCTCTTATCCCGCTGTCGAGTACTGGTACTTGAGCCCTTATCTCCTGACACTCTGAAAAAAATTATCCTTCAGGCGCTGGAGGATTGTGAACATGGTCTCGGTTCACAGCGGCTTCAGCTTGCTGAACAACCACTGGCCCTTTTGATTGAGGCGGCCGACGGTGATGCCCGCAGCGGGCTAAACATTCTGGAACTGGCAGCGACTCTGGCCCTGCAAAGATCGGTTAAAAAGGATCAGAGCCCTCTCATCTCGCTGGCCGACATCGAGGAGGCCACCCAGAAAAAAAGCCTTCGCTACGATAAAAATGGGGAACAACACTATAACCTCATCTCAGCTCTGCATAAAAGTCTGCGAGATTCAGATCCAGATGGCTCGCTTTATTGGTTTTATCGAATGATCGAAAGCGGTGAAGAACCGCTTTATATAGCTCGTAGACTCATACGCTTTGCCTCCGAAGACATTGGTGTTGCCGATCCCCAGGCGCTACCCCAGTCTATTGCCGGTCGAGACGCCTATCACATGCTCGGGTCTCCCGAAGGAGTCCTGGCACTCGCCCAGGTGGTAATCTATCTGGCTACTGCTCCAAAGAGCAACAGTGTTTACAAAGCTTCTAAGACAGTACGTAAACTGATTAAAAACACTGGTTCTCTACCTGTCCCTCTGCATATTCGAAACGCTCCCACTCGCTTGATGAAAGAACTTGGTTACGGTGAAGGGTACCTCTACGCCCATGACGCATCCGAGGCAGTGGTTGACCAGGATCATATGCCAGAAGAGCTTGAGGGGAAAAGATTTTATAATCCAGTAAATCGAGGCTATGAAGCCGTGGTTAAAGACCGTCTTGACAAATGGCGTGAAATTTTAAGAAAGAAAGAGAAATGAAATATACCCTACTTGTGGTTATCAACCTGTTTATCTGGCTATGCTTGTGCGATTCTGCGTTCTCTGGCTCCGCAACTAAAGAGGTGCAGTTTTCAATTCTCTACTCGTCTAACGTCAACGGCGAGCTTGAACCTTGCGGCTGAGGTTCCGGACGATTGGGCGGTCTGTCCGAAAAAGCATACATTCTCAACAAGATATGGGAAAACACCGGTGGTCCGGTTATCAACGTTGATGCCGGCAATCCGCTGTTTCATACGAGTGGCCAATACGGTTCCAGCTCTA
>JBPCUV010000445.1:0-7048 GCA_051010975.1 Desulfocapsaceae bacterium | reverse complement strand
GCAACTACCCATTTTGACACCCCAAAAAGTAAAATCGAATGTTTATGATCACGTGCATATTTCTTTCACATTTATGTGGTAAGGTAGGCCTGCGTATCGAGTGAAAAGATGCGACACACATCGCGTTCCATGAACATAATCAATAATTTACACATCGGTGGTCATTTGAACTTCAGCATCAGGCATAAACTTTTTCTCACCATCCTCCTGTCAAGCTCAATAGTTGCGTTCAGCTTTTATTACGTGCTGCAGTGGAACTTTGACCGGGGATTTGAAAATTATGTGAATAGCCAGACCCTCTCCGATATGGAGACCCTGGCAAACCGCTTAACAGATTTCTACGATGAAGCCACCGGTTGGGACAGCCTAGAAAACGCCCCCCACCTCTGGGTCGATCTTCATAGGGAAATGATCGACAGAAAAACCGGAGGCAGACCTGTGTCCGACGATCCTCATCTCAGACCACCACCGCCACCACCTCATATGAATGCTAAGTTACTTAGTGGTCGATCGATTCTAATGGACAGGAATAAATTGCAGGTCATAGGTGGGCCGCCACATGCTGAAGACGTGCCAATTCTTCGCCCGATCATCCTGGATTCTGAAACCATCGGTTACCTGGGACTATTTCCTTCCAAGGAACTTATGGATGCGCGGGATCTGCTTTTTGTCGAACAGCAGACAAAATCATTCGGGATTATCGCAATCATTATGCTCGGCATTTCGATACTGCTTACCTTTCCCATAACCATACATCTGCTGCGCCCGATTAAGAATCTCACGCACGGCACGAGAGATCTTATCGGAGGTAGATACGCGACCCGCATACCCGTCGTCACAAAGGACGAGCTTGGGCGGCTGAGCAAAGATTTTAATATTCTGGCCATGACGCTTGAGAAAAACGAGACAGCCCGCCGGCAGTGGATAGCCGATATTTCCCATGAACTGCGCACCCCACTCGCGGTATTAAGAGGGGAGGTCGAGGCGCTTCAGGACGGGATCAGAGAGGTGAAATCAGACACACTCGAGCCAGTGCACGGAGAAATACTGCACCTGCAACGGCTGGTTAATGATCTGTATGAACTTACCATGTCTGATATCGGTGCACTTACCTACAAAAAGGTACCGATGGACCCGCTTGGCATACTTGAAGAATCCTTGGAACTATTTGAAAAAAAGTTCTCTGAAAAAGGAGTGGGGTTAAACTATCAACCCTCAACTGGCAACCAGGCTCCAATTTTAGGCGATCCGGACAGACTGCATCAGCTCTATACAAATATTTTAGAGAATAGCCTGCGCTATACTGATGCACCCGGCAATCTGATAATTTCTACTGAAGTCTCTGATGAAAGCATCGCATTAATTTTTGCAGATTCGGCTCCCGGGGTCAGCGAAGATCAGCTGCCCCATCTGTTTGACCGCCTTTATCGAACCGATCCATCCAGGAAAAGAACTGGAAGTGGTGCCGGGCTCGGGTTGGCGATCTGTACCAATATAATCGAGGCGCATCAAGGTACAATTGCCGCATCGAGATCTGACCTGGGTGGCCTGAGGATAGACATCACCTTGCCACTACATTCATAATTCACGGGATTTCAAAAAACATGTGTGCTGATACAATACTGGTAGTTGAAGACGAAGAGCGCCTGAATACACTGCTCTGCGAATACCTTAAGCAGGCAGGCTTCGAGACGGAATCATTATTCGTTGGTGATGAAGTCTCGTCCTGGACAAAGGAAAGCAACCCGGACCTGATTCTTCTTGATGTGATGCTTCCGGGCAGGGACGGGCTGGAGATATGTAAAGAGATACGCCTCTTTTCAGATGTGCCGATCATTTTAGTCACTGCCCGGGTCGAGGAGATAGACCGGTTGTTGGGGCTGGAACTCGGTGCCGACGACTATATCTGCAAGCCTTTCAGTCCGCGTGAGGTTGTTGCCCGGGTTAAGGCCGTCCTCAGGCGCGGCTCTGGCAAGATACAGACCACGCAGGTTGTCGAACTGGACCCGGAACGCTACGCGGCAACCGTGTGCGGGAAAAAACTTGATTTAACTGCGGTGGAATTTCAGCTGCTGAAAATACTCTATGAGACGGAGGGCAGGATTTATTCCCGGGATCAGCTCATGGATCGTATATACAACGACCAGCGCATCGTCTGTGACAGGACCGTTGACAGCCACATTAAAAAGTTAAGGAAAAAGATACATGCTGTCGCTCCAGACCTTGAAATCATCAGGTCAGTCTATGGTGTGGGGTACAAGTATGAGGCTCCGGTTTGATTCACCATTTCGCTGTGTCCTTCATCCACGAAATTGCCGAGCAGTAGGGCAACGACAAATATCAGCGTAAACATCCAGATCGGTGCACGAAAATTTATCTTCCATTGCGGTAACCTTTTTCTTGTTGAATGATCAGTATCAGATCCCATGATCAGTTAACCCCCATTTATCTGTATTTATCATTTTAACAGCAACACCATCTGTAACTCATATTCTGCCGGAAACGGAATGATCCCGACCTTCATGACCTGAATCGACCGGCCACAGACTCCCAAGAGCCTGAACTTCTTCCATCATCATTTTGTTGTCATTACCGATATCTTGATTCTTGATCCAGACCGTCGATTTATCTTCAGAAATACTTTCAAACGAAAGCGGCTGAACAAATGCACTCAAATTATATTTCAGTACAACAATTGAGAATATGATCACCAAAGACATATGATATTTGTTCATTTTGAACCTCCAACAAAATGCTCGTCAGCTATTGTGAGATAATGATTCTCCCGGGTGCAGCCCGGGAGAATGGTTTAAACAGTGTTGTATTAGAAGTGCAGGATCGGTATTAAAAAACCAACCTGGGGCTGTTCCAACTCATCATCCCATGGCAATACCCGGTCTTCATCATTCAATAACGCGTGATCCCTTGAGTCTGTGTCGTATATATCAAGAGAACCATCGCCATAATTATCCATGGTAGTAATTTGGAGCGTGTAGCAAGGTGAGAATAACGAATAGATTCCAGTGCAGTCAGAGCGTGTTGAAATATTTATCGGATAGCCAACATTTGTTGCTGCGGTGATAAAATCATCAGCGGCCTCTGAAGCCTTTGCTTCTGATTCCGGTAAACGCAAAAACATGCAGATGATCAATATAGTCGCGGTCAGTTTTTTAATTGTGCTCATTTTCTTCAATTCTCCTTTTTGAAATCCGTGAGAGCATTTGCTCTCGTTTATGAATTTCACTCTAAAGTGACAATTGGGAAGAAATATGAAGCAATTAAGGAAGTATCGGAGGGAAAAAATAAGGCAATAGGTAGAACAACACCGTTGGAAACATATGGGTACTTACTGCTGAAGTCTAGATTTCCATTGTTAATCCAAACTAAATCGACATTTCGGAGGGTATAGCTTCTTTCTGATCACTTGAGAATTAGGATATTGGACCAGGCAAGGGGTGTCCCTTTGCAAACAACAATTTCCTTAAGGAAGACAGGAAAACTCTCTTACCCAAAACATCCACTGCATAGGTGATGAGATTATTCTCATACGTATAGTGATCATTTTCAGCTCAACGATTTGATCCATGAAGCTGCCAGTCTAGCCGCTTTTTCTTTGGAGAGACCGGCTGCTGCAAGAGTCCTCCAGGTGAAGAAATTTAATGCAACGCGCAGACTCGCTCGTAATTCCGTGTCTCCGAAAGAAGCTCTGCCTTCTTCGAGAATAGTTACAATTTCCTCCAGCAGAGGCTCCCATTTCTGCTCCAATATCATTTTGAGGGCTGGTACGAGGTGGGCGTCACCCAGGACCTTCTCCAACATCTCCTGCCCACCATCATAGTATTCGTACATTCTCAAGAGTGCCGTCTCGATCCGATGATCCGGATCAGAAATCTCTACCCAGGTAGAAGGGTCTGGGGGGGGATTCTCAGTGAACCAGTGTGAGCTGCAGGCATCGAGAAGCTCCTCATCAGTGGCAAAGTGATTGTAGACCGTTGCTCTGCGGACCCCCGCCAGTTTGGCAATGTCGCTAATGGTAGTCCTGGCAGGTCCAACCGAACCATGCAAATGAACTGTCGCCCGGGTAATTCGGTCGCGCACCTCTTTCTGCCGTTGTGCCCGCGCCCGCATCGTGTAACGCCTTTTAGTGGAGCTATCCTTGTTTTTGTTATACACCATGTCAAATTAAATATTGCCTTATCGGTAACCGTGTTTATCCTCTTTTTAATATAGTTGTACACAGTGTACAACCAAAATCTGGAGGTAAACAAAATGGCACACATAAAAACAGTCTTACCCGAACAGGTAAGCGGTATCCGGAAGTTGTTTTTTAGCTGGGTCCGTCGTCAATACGGGGGTATTGTTCCAGGCATATTTCAAGTTCTGGCTGTCGACCTGAAAGTTGCCCGTTCCACCGGCTCAATCTATAACCACCTACACCTGCGAAAATCCTCCCCTCTAAGCCGGCTCCAACGCGAGATGCTGGCGACAGTTGTCAATGGTAAGGTCGGCGGTGCGCCCTGACTAGGACTGCATGTGGCGGCGGTTCGCCGTCTGAGCGGAGATGAGCATCTCAATCATGAGTTTGCAACGGAATGGCCGACGTATCAGTTGGAGCCCAAAACCCAGGCACTTCTGGGCTATGCCAGCAAGCTAACGGAAACACCCAACCTGGTCGGCAAAGATGATATTGACCAATTGGCCCAGGCTGGCTGGGATGAGAACGCCATCTGGGAGATTACTGCTTTGATCTCATTCTTCAATTACAGTGGTCGCCTGGAAGCGGCATCAGGATTGCCTCAAGACCGTATCCCAGAAAAAGCCAAATTTGCCGAAGCAAAGATGAGCTAGACGACATCTTCAAAATCTACGATAGCGACATATTTAGATTATGTCTGGTTCTGCTCGAGTTGAAGGAGGCAAACACTCCGATGGGAAGTTTCGATACACATGAATAGTCTTCAACCACCATTACAACTAGATAGCAAAGATTACCATCGCACATCCTTTTTTATCTGGGAGATTGGTTTACCGAGTCAGATCGAAAATACACTGGAAGAATTGATATGTCGATTTTCAGGATCGACTATCTAGGGGTGACGAATATCAATCCTTGTTGAACTAAATTATGAAGCAAACAGGTTGCATCTTCCTGTATTTGACTTGCCTCAACTTCAGGAAAAGCTGATTGCAGCGTTTCAATAATTTCTTTTGTTTCTTTAGGTTCCTGAAGAAATTGCCAGATGGCTCTCCCTATGGGATTTAAGTTGAAAATGTTGTCTGCCTCGTTATCGACAAGAATCAGTTCGTCAGCTAGTGTTCGTTCAATAATTTCAGGGTTCCGTGTGTATATCATCCTTAAATCTTGATTTTCATTTCCAAATTCTGCACTCAATGTATATGTCCTTTTCAAGTTAGAACCAAGACTCTTCACCGTCAATTAAAATGCTGTATTAAAAGTTTCGCTGCTCTATCTGGATTTGCATACGTTAACCTATAACAATCAGCATCTTCTGCTATCATGTATATTCGCTCAACAATATCGAGAGCTTTATTTTGCCGGGCAAAATTGCGAAGGATCATTTCTTTGATCGCATCTTTTTTGCCGATCGAAATCAAGTTAGGGGCACTACTGTTCAGGTCAAGATTTAACAGTATAATGCCACGTATCGGTGCTGTTGTACCCAAAGGTGGTTGTTCATCCTGATCAAGCGAAATATAGCAATAACGGTCATTTCTTAAAACAATTCGCTTTTTGATATATTTTCTGAAATTTTCAGTTACAGCTTCTGGAAGGGGTAGACGGAGCCTTGGATAAAGTCCTGTTGCCATGCCTTCATTATTATTTGAGGTAACAGGTAAAGCATCGTCAGTAAAGAGTTGCACGCCATTATATACCAGGTGCAGAGAGAGAGTGCTCTTGCCGGCACGATATGTACTCGGGAACAAGAATAACCCCTTCTTAAAAAGGGCTGCTGCACTATGTAAACAGAGAAAACCAGGATGATCCGAAGCAAAAGCATGGATCAAATCAACAGTCAGGTCACAAACGGAATCTACAGGGTCACTGTGAACCACCGGCTCATCTAACCAATGGGAAGATCGCTCGTATCCCTCCTTCACTTTTCTGAGAGTAATATGAGAGTCTTCCCACAGGTTGTTCTTTACATGTTCTACCCTGAAATCTCTAAAGATGGCCTTCACAGGCGCATGAAGCTCTTCGCAATCAATAAAGGTAACAGGGCTATCAATCCCTTCGAATTTAAGTGATGACCAGTTGTGCTTCGATAAAGTGTTATAACGATTTTTGCTCATAACACCATATAGGATATTAAACTAAATCAAATATCGCCACGAAATCCAGACGGGCTAGAACTTGGTCCTTGACTCGCTCCAGTTGGTCCACTTGACATAACGCCAGAGGCTCCACTTGACCTATACCGGTAAAAAGTACCACTAGCACCTGTGCTACCGCTTGATCTACCGGATTGACCACGCCCACCAACAGAGCTTCCGGCTGAATTGCTCGAACTGCTACTTGCACTGCTGCTGGGGCCACTGGAACTGCTACTCCTGCCACCACTATTTGAACTGCTTCCAGACCTGCTGGATGATCCTCTTGAACTGCTGCTCCTGCCACCACTATTTGAGCTGCTTCCAGATTTGCTGGAGCTGCTGGGGCCACTGGAACTGCTGGGGCCACTGGAACTGCTGCTCTGGCCTCCTCCAGAACTACCTGATTTAGCATGAGCTTCACTCATGGTAGTCAACAAAGGCGCAGTATATGCAACTGTTACAGCAAGTCCCAATTTAATCAGTGCTTGCCTTCGGTTCATTTCAAGCTTTGAATTTTTTGATTCTGGGTTCATGATATTTTTATCAACCATAGTTAACCTCATTCGATTCTTAACTAGCTTCCCATTAATTCTGACGGGCTAATCTGATCTCTTATGGCTACTAATTGAATCGTTGCCATGAGCCATCTTTTGTTGCACAGGCCTTACGAGTGTGCTGATGAACCCGCCCCCCCACATTGTAGACACTTCTATAT